>CAMOWQ010000026.1 GCA_946628495.1 uncultured Treponema sp.
ACATTGGTGCTTATATTGCTCTTGCAGGTAAAAAAGTCCTGCTCGTTGATTTTGACTCTCAGGGAAATATGTCCAGTGGAGTCGGCGTTTCTAAAGATAAGCCTACAATTTATGAACTGCTTGCAGGTCAGGTTCAACCGGAACAGGCTGTAAAACATTCGCCGGTAGAAAATCTTGATGCAATAAGCGCTTCTATTGATTTGTCTGGTGCTGCAATTGAACTTGTAGATCAGGAAAACAGGGAGTACTTTTTAAAGAATGCCCTTGCACCTTTAAAAGATAAATATGATTATATTCTTATAGATTGTCCGCCGTCTCTTGGTTTGCTTACTTTGAACGGACTTGCTGCTGCCGATACAGTTCTTGTTCCTATGCAGTGTGAATATTTTGCTTTGGAAGGAATTTCTCTTCTTCTTCAGACTGTACAGCGTGTTCAGAATGAAATTAATCCTTCTTTAACAATCGGCGGCATTTTCTTTACTATGTATGATTCCCGCACAAGGCTTGCTCAGGATGTTGTAATGCAGGTTAAGTCATATTTCAAAGATGTTGTATTCAATACAATTATTCCGCGAAATGTACGTCTTTCAGAAGCTCCATCTCATGGGCTCCCTATCTGTAAATATGATCCTGCTTGCGTTGGTGCAAGAAGCTATAAACAACTGGCAGATGAGGTAATCAAACGTGGCTAAGGGTTCTGCATTAGGAAAGGGTGTTGATGCACTCATAAAGACTTCGTCAGTAGATTTAAATGGTGTTCTTGGAAAAAGTCAGCCTGCTTCTGGTTTGGGTGCGGCGACAAAACCTTCAAATTTAAAAATTCCTTCTTGTATTGATGTTGATGAAAACGGCGGTCTCTGGATAGATCCTGTTCATCTTGTACCAAATCCAAAACAGCCTCGTATGGAATTTAAGCAGGCTCAACTGGAAGAATTGTGTGAATCAATAAAAGAAAATGGAATTCTTCAGCCTATCATCATTGAGCAGGCAAACGAAAATGAATTTTACATAATTGCCGGTGAACGCCGTACAAGGGCTGCAAGAATGGCAGGGCTTACTAAAGTTCCCGTTCAGCTCCGAAAATTCGATGAGCAGCAGAAACTCGAAATGGCACTCATCGAAAATATTCAGCGTGCAGATTTAAATCCTATAGAAGAAGCAACTGCATATTATAATCTTGTGCAGCTTGGTGATTTAACTCAGGATGAAGTAGCTAAAAAAGTAGGTAAAAACCGTTCAACAGTTGCAAATTCAATCCGTCTCTTAAAATTGCCGGAAGATATCAGAAAGGCTTTGGTTGAAGGTCAGATTTCTTCAGGACATGCACGTGCCCTGCTTATGGTAAAAAATGACGGCGATATGCACCTTCTTTTTGGAAAAATCGTCGGTACCGGACTTTCTGTTCGCGAAGCAGAAGCCCTTGCAGACAGCTACAATAACGGCGGTCGTGCTGCAAAGAAAAATTCTCCTGCAAAAAAATCAGTTGTAAAAGATCCTGATGTTGAAAATTTTGAACAGAGTTTACGTAATCTTTTTGGGGTTAAGAGTGTTAACCTTAAAGGTGATATGAAAAAAGGAACTCTGGAAATCGGATATGCTTCTAAAGAAGATTTCGACAGAATTTATCAGGTTCTTATGAATTCACATTAGTATCCATAATTAAAAAAAATAACGCAGAATTAAGCAGGCATATTGTCAATGTATGCCTCGGCTGCAAAATTTAGGAGATAGAGTTACAATGATAAAGGCTCATGTTGCTTATGCAAAACGTGCTGTCCTATGGAGTTTTATTCTTTTCTGTGTTTTTCCGCTTTCTGCAAGAAAAATCGAATTTACAGTTACCGATGTCGATATTGAAATTCCGCTCGAAGGCGTCGTGCTTGAAGTTCAGGCGTCTGGTGAAAAATGGGAAACAGATTTTGATGGGCACGTTACTGCTGAAATTCCCGACGAATTAATTGAAGCAGGTGCAATCCTTACTGCAAAACTTCCAGGCTATCCCGAAAAAACAATTAAACTTGATAAAGATGCTGTCTTTGTTGAAATAGGGCTTTCCATGCTGTTTGATGATGTTCTTGAAGGAAAAGAGCTTGTCGTTGAACAGAAGGCATATCAAGCTACCGATGCAGAATCTGGAATTTCTGTAGTTGTTACTAAAGACCAGATTGACGGTGCGGTTCAAATTGGTGCAATCCCCGATGTTATGACAGCTGTAAAGACGCTTCCTGGTGTTACTTATTCAGGACAGTTTTCTCAGCAGCCTTCTATACGAGGTGGCTATCCATACGAAATGGCAAGTATCCTTGACGGAATGTATGTAAGTAATCCTTTTCATTGGGCAGGTTCTGTGTCTATTTTTGATCCATTATTTGTAAGTTCCGTAAAATTGTCGCATGGTGTTTTTTCTGCCCGTTATGGACATGCAACTTCAGGACTTCTTGATGTAACTACTGTTACGCCTGATGATACACCTCGTTTTGATGCAAGTGTTTCTTCAGTTCAAACAGATGGAGTGCTTCAGTTGCCGATTGGTAAAGGTTTTAGTCTTGTTGGCGGTTACCGGGTTACTTATAACGATACATGGCCATGGATTCTTGATAAACTGCATATTACGCCATTTTTGGTAAAATTGAATACAAACGATTTTGATTCACAGGATTTTTTCCTAACGGATTATATAAAAAAATTCCCGTATATGCATGATTTTTATTTGAAGGCATTGTACAAGCCGTTCGACAGGCTTTCTTTTCAGGTTGCAGGATTTTATGGGGAAGAAGGAATTCTTGTGCAATACAGTACAGATTATGCGCCGGAAGAAACAGAAACAATAGGTAAAGATTATTACTCTTATCGCTGGACAAAAGATACAACGGTTGCAAAATTTGAATGGAAGAATATTTTTTCATTTGCATCTTTAAAAGCTAAGTGGCTTCCTACAGATAAACTCCAGTTTGAGGTGTCTGCTGGTTATAATAATTATGACAGTGGTCTTTTTATAGATTTTGATTCAGATAATCGTTATAAAAGCATTACCTATAATAAAAGGAACAAAAATCCGGAAGTAGAAGTTGAACCGGAACCTGAAATTGTAGAACCAGATAATACAGTACAGCCGGAAATTACAGGGTACGCTACTTATGTTGAAGTGAATCCGAATAAAACTCTTCCTGAAGATGAAGAAAAACTTGATCCTGCAAAAATTGACCCTAAAGATTTATCAACCTATGAATCAAAAACTCTTATGAATCTTGATTTTGAAAGTTCATATTTTATTTCATTGTATCAGGCAAAAATAAATGCAGACTATTTAATAAATCAGAATAATATTGTTTCTGTTGGTGTAGAAGAATTATTTAAAACAAAATCTACGACAAATCTTTGGAAATGGAAATATTATAATTATGTAATTGATACTGATGCTGGAAAAGATCCTACCGAAAAACTTGATGATGAATATGAAGTTCCTTTTGATTTCTCAATAAAAGGAAATAATATGCTTAATTCCGTTGGCTATGCTACATGGGAATTTGGAAATGAAACTTCAAAACTTCAGGGAGAGTTTGGACTTCGTGTAGAACACTATCTGCTTTACAATCCAAAAACAGAGTTGAATCAAAATATGGTTCCAACTTTTAATCCGCGTGTGTATGCAAGATATAATGTATTCAAAGATAAGTCTTTTATTGATTCCTTGAATGTTTCTGCAGGAGCCGGTTTATTTTCTTTGTTGTCAGATTCAACACTTAATCTGCTTGATATTTATAAAATTGAAGGCGACAAATTAAAACCCGACATGAATTTCTTTGGAATTGCCGGCGTTCAAATGGATTTTCTTAAGGATTACAGTTTCCAGCTGGAAGGATATTATAAGTATTATTTTAACCGTTATTATGCAAGCGGCATTTTGAATACATATTCGTCAATTCTCAGTTATTTTCTTGAAAAAAACAAAGGCTTCTTAAACAAGGCATTTTGCGACGGAAAAGGCTTTGCCACAGGTTTTGATATGATGCTTCAGAAAAAAACTGGACGCTATTTTGACGGATATCTTACTTATTCATTTATTGTTGCCCGTTATCTTAATCCTTATAAACCTGCCGACGAAAATACTCTTACAGATGTTACTCAGGAACCAATGGGCGAATGGTATTATCCATATTTTCATAGATTTCATTCTCTTATGGGTGTTTTGAACTGGCGTCCTTCAAACGGACTAACGTTTACACTTTCGGGAGGCATTGTCGGTGGTGTGCCTATAAAGAAAAATTCACTTTTGTCAGAATTGATGGGCTCAAATAATAATACACAGGTTCGAAGTTCAATGTCATTTCCTGTAAATTTCAGAATAGGTTATGCAGACTTTTTTAAGACAACGAAATGTAAAATCGAGTGGTATTTTGCTATAGAAAATGCGCTTGGTTTCTTGAGCCGCAGTTCAGTATTGGGAGCAATTAATTATATGTCTACCCATGTTAATGAGGATAATATTTATATGTATGCCGATACAATTGCGAATTTTGATATTGGTATTCCGATCCTTTCACTCGGTTTCAGACTTTCTTATTAGTATCAGGGGGAGATGATGGAAAACGGAATTATTTGTCATAAAGAAAATCATTTTGTAAAAAATGCCCTGTTGTTTGTGTTTGGACTTTGTCTGTTAGTTCTGAGTTCGTGTAAATCGACGCCAAAAACAGAAGCTGGTGATGTTAACGGAAAACCTGAAATTATTTTGAGAATGCCTGTTCAGAAAAAGCAGAAATTTGTTCTAAAATTATGCGGCAATTATGATACCGATGGCAAATCAAATATTATGAATGTTGAATCTGTTTACTGGTTTGACAATTGGAATAACGGATGGACGGAAGTAAGATTTAGCGCATCCGGCAAACTAAAACTTACGGGCGATTCTGCTGTTGCATACACTGTTTTGGAACCGGTTGTGCTTGAATTTCCTGAATATGTGCGTATGCGTATAAAAGATACGTATTATAAAAATGAAACAGCCATCAGAAATTTTCAAAATCGCATGGATAGAATGGATTCGATGCTTGAATTTCTGCATGTTGTAATAAAAGAGGGCAAAACAAAATTTCTTAACGGTGTGAATTATTTTACTTTTGAATCAACTGTCGGATGCCTTCTTTTTCCAGAAATATACGGTTATATTCCAGGATATAATTTAAAGTATAAAAATGTTTCAAAAGAAGAAAAAATTTGGGGAGATGATATTTTCTGGAATAATAAATATACGGAAAGTTTTTTTCCTGAATATATGTGGAAAGTTAGAAATACAGGAACCTTGTATCGCGATTGGGAATCTAATATAGATTTATTTTATATACTTTATTTTTGGGATGATTTTTTCTCAAAAGATAAAAAGGGAATTTTAACAAAGGTGAAAAAATGAACGAATCTTGGAGTTTATTTGAATTTTTTAAGACGGGCGGTGTGTTCATGTGGCCGCTGCTTGTTTTTTCGCTTGCATCTCTTACGCTCATAATTGACAGGGTGATTTATCTTTTTTATCACAGTGTACGTATGACAGAGCTTACAGAACAGACTGAAGAATTTTTACAGAATAAGGATGTTTGCGGGGCAATAGAGATGCTTCAGGCTCAGCCTAGAAAAAATACGGGAGCGTCAATTCTTCTTGCAATGTTGCAAAGTGCAAAATTTGGAAGCGAGCGTATGGAAAAATCTGCCGAGGCGGAGGCTTTGGAACGCATTCACCGCATGGAAAACGGCTTTGACCTTATATCAGCAATTTCTTCTCTTGCGCCTCTCACGGGTTTTTTAGGAACCGTTTCCGGTATGATAGGTGCGTTCCGTTCAATTGCGAATGCGCAGGATGTAAATGCACAGCTTGTTGCAGGTGGTATTTACGAAGCACTTATAACGACGGTTTTCGGGCTTATAATAGCAATCTTTTCGCTGGTTGCTTACAATCTTTTATCAAAACGAGTTGACCGTTTTGCAAATGAAGTAGAGCGTTCTGTAAACAGGCTTATTGCTTATTTTCTTCCTGTCAGCAGCGAAAATGCCTGAATATCCATTTTAGCGTTTGCGAATATGCATTTAATGCGTAGTATTGATTTGTGCCTATGAATATAAAACGAAAAAATGCTCTTCCCGATGATCCGGGGGGAACAGGTTCAATGCAGGATTTATCCTTTCTTCTCATTATTTTTTTTATTGTAATAGCAAGTTTTGCAATAAATAAAGGATTTATTCTGAATCTTCCCGATAAAAATACTCCAAAAATCGTTCTTTCTCAGGATTTGATTCGATGTACTCTTACTGCCAATGGCGAGTTTTTTATGGACGGTACGCAAATTTCCTATGAGGAGCTTGAAGATGTTCTTTCCGAAAAAAAATCAAAATATCCGAATATGACGTTTTTGCTTGAAGTTGACCCTCATACGGAATATCAATCGTTTGTTAATGTAATAGATAAAATCCGCAGGCTTGGAATAGAAAATTTTTCGTTCAGAATGAATAATCTGGGGGAGTGAAGTGCTTAGTATAAAACGTGAAAAAAAATCGCCAAAAATCACGACTTCCTCAATGTCTGATATAGGTTTTCTTCTGTTGATTTTTATAATGCTTCTTTCGCTTATAAATCAAAAATACGAAGCTAAAATTGAATATGGCGAAGCAGTTAATATCGAAAAAACAGATCTTGCACATAATCTTGAAATTTGGATAGAAAAAAATGGACGCATAACAAGCGGTGGAAAAGAATATTCAATTCCAGATTTGGAACAGCTTATAGCGCAATCTGTTGTTGAACATCCCGATGTGCGCATTCAAATTATTGCCGATAAAGAAACTCCGTATATGTATGTTAATGATGTTGTAGAAATTCTTCAGTTGTTACAGCATCGTGTTGTAGGTTTTGTCGTAAGGGAAAAGAAGGGGGAATAGGATTATATGACTGATTCGATGAGCGGTTTGCCTGTTTTCGTTCGTTTTGCAGTGCGACACATGCGTATTCTTCTCTTTGTATTTATTTCCATACTGTATTTTCTTTTGTTTTGTTTTCTAAAGATAAAACCTGCAAAGGTTGTACAGAGTGAAGAGCCTCAGAATTACGAAATACTAAAACTTGTTGATGTGCAGGAATATATTCCTCCAAAGCCAAAAGCTGTTCCTGTTCCGCAAAAAATTGTTGAAACACCGCAGCAGGCACAAAATACTACAATCTCAGAAAATATAATCGAAACAGAAAAAGAAGAAGAAACTCAGGTTGCCGATGTTGAACCATTGCAAACTGTTGAACAGGAAGCAGAGGCTGGTGGTGTTGAAGGAGGTACAGGCGAAGCAGAAATTGAATATTTTCCTCAGCATAAAATAACTAAAGTTCCTGTGTTTCCTGAAGCAGAAATTGAATCAAAAATTATTTATCCCAAAATGGCATGGAAGCAGGGAATAGAAGCTGTTGTTTATCTTGAACTTTTTATTGATGCGGATGGTTATATTCGTCGTGTCGAGGTTCTAAAAGATCCTGGATATGGTTTTGCAGATTCTGCTGTAGCTGCATTTATTGGTATAAAATGTGAACCGGCAGAGGCAAATGGTGTTGCTGTTCCAGTTAGATTCCGTCGTCCTGTACGCTTTAAAATAAGTAAATAGCAAGATTAAAAGGCTGTCAGAATTACTTAAATGTGTTGAAAAAAAACGCTTTACGATATATCTTTACATTAGTTTTGTACGCATGCGGAATCAACTGCATCGTACCAGGGGTAATGAAATGACAGAAGAAAAATTTGATTTTACAATTGACAATCTGGGGCCGTGTACAATTCAGTCACCAATCCAGCTTTCAACCGTTCATGGTGATTATACAGCGAATTATGTTCGTGATGATTCGTATGTTATTAATAACATAAATGTTTTTGATAAGTCAAAACCTATTGTACTTGATTCTTCCAACCTTATAGAAAAAGCAGGTCCACGCGAAAAGATTTATTTTGATCCAACTCATGCAAAAGCTGGAATTTGTACCTGCGGTGGTCTTTGTCCTGGTTTGAATGATGTAATCCGTGCAATCGTACGCTGCTTGAATACACGTTATGGTGTAAAAACTGTAAAAGGCTATCAGTTTGGTTTCCGCGGTTTCTTTGCAGACAGTGGTTACGAACCTCTTGAACTTGACCGCTATCTTATTGACGAAATTCATAAAATCGGCGGAACTTACCTTGGAACAAGCCGTGGCGGCGGACAGCGCGTTGAAGAAATCGTAGACTGTCTTGAACGCGACGGAATCAATATGCTGTTCATCCTTGGTGGTGACGGAACTCAGCGCGGTTCTTATGATATTGCCTGCGAAGTTGAAAAACGCGGACTTAAATGTGCTGTAGTTGGTGTTCCAAAAACTGTTGATAATGACCTTATGTTCATTGACCGCTCATTCGGTTTCGAAACTGCTGTTCAGCGCGCTAAGGAAACTGTTGCCGCTGTTCACATGGAAGCTGCTTCACAGATCAACGGTATTGGTCTTGTAAAGCTTATGGGACGCGAAGCTGGATTCATTGCCGCTGCAGCAGCCCTCTCAAGCCACGAAACAAACTTCTGTCTTATTCCTGAAGTTCCTTTTGAAATGGAAGGTGAGCATGGCTTCCTTGCTTGCCTTGAGCGTCGTCTTGCAAAACGCGGACATGCAGTAATTGTAGTTTCAGAAGGTGCCGGACAGGATTTACTCCAGGCTACAGGTGCTACAGATGCTTCTGGTAACAAAAAACTTTCTGATATCGGTATTTTCCTTAAATCAGAAATCGAAAAATACTTTAAGGCAAAGAATATCGAAATCAACCTTAAATATATCGACCCTTCTTATCAGGTTCGTGCTTCTGTTACAACTGCATCAGACTCAATTTACTGCGAACGTCTTGGCAACAATGCCGTTCATGCTGCAATGGCTGGAAAGACAAAGTGTGTAATCGGTCTTGTTCACGACAAGTTCGTACACTTGCCAATTAAAGCAGTAACAGCACACCGTAATGCAGTAGATCCTGAAGGTTCACTCTGGCGCGATACTTTGGATGCTACAGGCCAGCCAATTCTTATGGTAAATGATATGGCAAAAGCTCAGGCAAAGATGGCAGCTGCAGTTGCAGGTGCAAAATCAAAGCCAAGCGAGCAGAAAGCTGCAAAAAAATAAATTGTAAATCAAACTGCTGTTAAAATAAAACACTAAAAAAAACGGGCTGTTCCATGGCAAAATTGCTTTTAGAACAGCCCGTCTTTTTTTCAGATGTATTTTTAATGGATTTATTTGCAGTATAAACTGTTATACATTAGAACTAATGCGACAGTAATGCTGCAGTATTTCTACAGCTGTAAATCTCCGTCCTTTATCCAGCCGATTTTTCTGAACAATACACCAAAACCATAGCATAAAGCAGCAGGAAGAACAAAACTTATAAGAATAAGTCCGAACCATTCCATAAAGCCAGGTGTAATTGCTGTAGCTCCGTGAGTGATAGCAGTTGCAGAAGGATCAAACCATCCTGTTATAACGCCAATCTGTCCTACAAGACCGCAGGTTCCCATTCCAGAAGAAACAGCAGCACCGTTCATTTCAAGCTTAAAAAGGCATGTTGCAAGAGGACCTGTTATTGCAGAAGTTAAAATTGCAGGAAGCCAGGTTTTAGGGTTTTTAATGATGTTTGGCATCTGAAGCATACTTGTTCCCAATCCCTGCGAAAGAATTCCGCCCCATCTGTTTTCCTTAAAACTCAATACTGCAAAACCAACCATCTGTGCACAACAGCCTGCAACAGCAGCACCACCTGCAAGTCCTGTAAGTCCGAATGCAGCGCAAATTGCTGCAGAACTGATTGGAAGTGTTAAAGCAATTCCTACAACAACAGAAATAAGAATTCCCATCCAGAACGGATGAAGTTTTGTCGTCCATACAAGGAATTTACCAACAGAAGAAGCGGCAATACCAATATATTTTGCAGTTAAAACTGTAAGTAAAGCGCCAACAAGAATTGTAACTGCCGGAGTAACAATAATATCAACCTTTGTTTTTTTGCTTACAAGATTTCCAACTTCTGCTGCAACAATCGCAATAATCAAAACAGCAAGTGGACCACCAGCACCGCCCGTTACATTAGCCGCAGAACCAACTGCAACAAGAGAAAACAAAACAAGTGCTGGAGCATTCATTGCAAAACCAATTCCAACGGCCATTGCTGCACCAACAACATGCGCGTCTGTTGCAAAATTACCGGCATCAACTAAAAACTGGAATACAGGATTTACAGAAAGCCTTAACAGTTGCTGTCCCAGTGTCTTGATAATAGTTCCAATCAGCAGGGAAGCAAAAAGTCCCTGAGCCATACCACTCATAGCGTCAATACAGTAACGCTTGACATACTTATTCATTACGAACCTCTGAGAAAATAGAAATATGTTTTTGAATTACTCGTAGATGTTGATACGCGGCGTGCCGTGGCATCACCGGTAAAGAAGGACACTATGGACTCTGTCTGTTTTGTTCATCCCAAACGTAAAATCTGCGTAAAAGATACAAAATTTTTCAAAGGAATACAACCGTTTTTAATTTTTTTTAATTTTCAGTCGGGGCATGTGCAAACTTAAAAAACGGCCTTCCGCCCTTCGGTAACCCTCACAGCCACCGTTCCGGTGTCTGCAAGGGGCTCCACGCCTTTGCCCGTCGCTTCACCAAAGTTCATTTATAAATAGATTTTATTTTGCGAAAACTGTTTTTATCATAGTTTTAATGTCTTTTACCTGAATTCCTTCGCAGTTTTCTTCTTTCGGGCATATTACATTTGTAAATCCAAGCGAATTTGCGGCTTTTATTCTTTGTTTTGCTTTTGTTACAGGGCGTACTTCCCCGGCAAGGCTTACTTCACCAAAAATGCATGTTTCCGCGTTAATAGCTAAATCTGTCCTTGCTGAATACAAAGCCATCGCGAGTGCCGCATCAATCGAAGATTCAGAAATTTTTATGCCGCCTGCAACGTTCACGTAAATATCCTGATCCGAAAAACAAATGCCGCATCTTTTTTCAAGAACCGCCGCAACTCTTGCAACACGCCCTGAATCAATCTTTTCGCTGTATACCCTCGAAATAGAAGCCTTTGCAGGAATTGTAAGAGCCTGAATTTCAACCATAAAAACGCGTGTTCCTTCAAAAACTGTCGTCGAAGCAACGCCCGCCGGTTGAGGTCCGTTTCGTTTTGTTATAAAAAGTGATGTCGGATCTTTTACGCAGCGTAAGCCTTTTTCTGTCATGTTAAAAATACCAATTTCATCAACAGAACCAAAACGATTCTTCAATGCATGTAAAAAACGGATGTCATCATTATTACGTTCAAAACTTATTACAGTATCAACCATGTGCTCTAAAGCTTTCGGGCCTGCAATGTTTCCATCTTTTGTAACATGAGCGGTCATAATAAGAACGGTATCTCTTTCTTTTACCCACGAAATAAATTCATTGGCACAGTATTTTAACTGGTTTACGGTTCCTGGGATAATTCCTGCTTCTGCAGAGTATATTGTTTGTATGGAATCTATGATAATTAATGCAGGTTTTAAAAGTTCCATTGCATCAAGCGAATCTTCCAGTCTTGAACTGCATAAAAGTTTTATTCCATTACAGTCTGTTCCGATTCTTTCAGCCCGTTCTTTTATCTGTTCTGCAGATTCCTCACCGCTTACATAAAGAACATTTCTGTTATTTTCTATATTAGATTTAAATCCTGCAATTGTCTGAAGAAGCAGGGTAGATTTTCCGATTCCTGGTTCACCGCCAAGTAAAACGGCAGAAGCTTTTACGGCACCTCCGCCAAGAACCCTGTCAAATTCCTGTATGCCTGTAGAAATTCTTACTCCTTCTTTTGCGGTTACAGAAAGAAGATTTACAGGTTTTATAATCTCAACGCCGTTATTTCCGTTTTTTCCACCAGATGCAAATTTATCAATTATGATTTCTTCTAAAGAATTCCATTCACCGCATTCCGGACACCGGCCAAGCCATCTTGGTTGTGTATATCCGCACGAAGAACATTTGAACATTGTAGAACCGCTTTTCTTTGCCATATTTTCTTACCTGCCTTGAATTATAGCATAAAATCAAAATCCTGTTTTGTATTTTTAATATTGCAGAAAAAATGAAATTTTGGAGTTTTTAACTGTTAAAATAACAAATTCTTAAAAAATCTTAAAAATCGTTGTTTTTTTTTATAAAAACTATTGACGACAAAATAGTGCTGATGTATATTAATATCAGCTTGTAAATAAGCTGATAAACTCTCTCCGATGTCCAGCAACGCTGGACGGCAGGCTTCCCTTTTAGTGTTACTGGTTGGGAAGCCTGTTTTTTTTTTTTAACCGTCGATTTTTACTTCGTTTTCAGGAATTTCTATCAAAAACTAAATATTATTTTGGATTGAAAAAATCTCTAGAATAGAGTAATTTTTTAATAACTTACTTATTAAGTTTTTTCCTGTATGTTCAAGCGTATATCTGTTTGATGACAAATAGTACGCTTGAACATTTTTTTTTAATAAAGAAACTTCCTTAGTTTTCAGAGAGAAGGGAAAATATTTTTTTTTTTGTTCAGAAAAAGATTATTTGTCCTGTGTAATTACACTTCCTTCTTTTACGGAATGTGTAATCCATGTGTTACCGCCGATTATTGAATCTTTTCCAATAACTGTGTCGCCGCCAAGAATTGTTGCGTTTGCGTAAATAGTAACGTTATCTTCGATTGTAGGATGACGTTTTTTATCCTGAAGATTTTTCTTTACACTTAATGCACCGAGTGTAACACCCTGATAAATTTTTACGTTATTTCCGATTATACATGTTTCTCCGACAACAACGCCGGTTCCATGATCAATAAAGAATGATTCACCAATTGTTGCGCCAGGATGAATATCAATTCCTGTTTTTCCATGTACGTGTTCGGTCATAATTCGCGGAATGATTGGAACTCCGTTTTCGTAAAGAAAATGTGCAATTCTATAAACAAGAATTGCTTCAAGTCCAGGATAAGAAAGAACAACTTCCTCGTTGCTTTTTGCAGCAGGATCTCCGTTGAATGCAGCAATAACATCAAGCTGAATTTTTCTTCTGATTTCAGGAATTTCTTCAACAAGGGCAACGGCTGTTTTTTCAGCAAGTTTAAAGCAATGGGATTCTGCAATATTTTCTATTTCTTTGCGGCTGCAGGTTTGTGCTTTTGTATAAATGAGTGCTTTTTGAATTTCCCGCGTGAGGTTTGCAATAATATTGTTTATTTTCTGACCAATAACATATCTGATGTTTACAGAATCAATGTCTTCTGCGGCTCTGAATCCAGGAAAAATTACAGACTGAATGTCTGAAAGAATAGATACAACATTTTGTCTGTTTGGAAAATCTTCCGTGTGATTTCTGTTTATAAGTCCGTATCTGTCATAGGAATCTAGAATTCCGTCAATCAGCATGTCTATATACATAAAAACCCCGTTGTTTAAATGATACGTAATGTTATCACAAATTTAAAAAAGATTCTATCTACTAAATGAATAGGTTTTTATGAGATGAGGCTTCCGTTACGCTTTTTTTTTATTTGACATAATATTCTTATCAATTAAAATGTTGATAAATTCAAATTTAAGGGCTGGTATTTTATGAAAAAAATTGCAGGAGTGTTATTTTTATTGCTGAACGTAAGCATTTTTACAGGATGTGTTTCAGCAGGTAAAAGACAGGAAGTTGACAATCAATGGAAATATGATTTGCTGGAAGAATTTTATTCAATGGCAGATGAATCGGATTTTACTGACGAACTTGATTCCATTCAGTTGTCGGACGGAAAATGGAGAATGATTTATTATAATGTTTATAATAGTCCAAATAAATATATATCGCTTTCAAATAAAGAGTGGCAGTTTGTAGACAGAATAGATGGAAATTGCTGGGAATTTATACTAAAAGATGGTGAACCGGCTTTTACAGAAGGCTGGGATTACGAGAAATTTACTCTGGAAGGAGATGCTGCTGAGTTTTTAAAAGATGAACCATGGAGAAAGTGGGGACTTGAAGGAAATGAATATTTTGGCTTAGGGCAAAATGCATACAAAAAAGATGATACGGTAAAAAAATGTTCAGAACTGTTAAAAAATAAAGTTTTACCAGGGGTTTCAAAACAATTACCTGAAGACAGTCCTATTGTAATCAAAACAAATCAAGCCAGAACAAAGTTCATTTATGATTATGGAACAAACTGGCGGCCATATTTCTATGGAATGTCAGAAGACAGTCCGCTTAATTCTGTTGCTGTTTATTTTTTTAAGGTAGAGTAGCCGGATGTTGCGGGGTATCGCTTTCCCTATCTTTATATAAAATTTACATAAATTTCGTAAATTCAGTGGAAAGTTTATTGACATAATTTTCGACTTAATCTATATTTCTAAAACGCACATTTTATGTAAGCAGTCGGAATTGTTTCGATGCCCCAGTAGCTCAGTAGGTAGAGCACCACATCGGTAATGTGGAGGTCTGCGGTTCGATTCCGCACTTGGGCTTACAAATATTTTAATAACGGATTATCTAGGAGTAAATAAAATGGGAAGTAAGAAGAAGGGTGCTGTTGAAATCATCGCTTTGCAGTGCACAGAATGCAAGAGAAAGAACTATACTACTTACAAAAATCGTAAGAATATTACTGGAAAATTGGAAAAGAATAAGTATTGTCCTTTCTGCAGAAAGAGTATTCTTCACAAAGAAACAAAAGCAAAATAATTTTTATACTGTTGTATAGCAGCGTTTTAAATGCAGTTTTGTTATACAATAGTAGGAAAATTAAAAATAATTTTTGATATTTAACTGTTCGATATTTCGTGCAGTTTTATATATAGGGCAGTAGTTCAGCTGGTAGAGCAGCGGTCTCCAAAACCGCCTGTCGTGGGTTCAAATCCTGCCTGCCCTGATTTTTATAAGTTAATTAAGGATGTTGTGTTATGGCAAATAAGGTTTTTCAGTTTTTTAAAGAAAGCAGAGCAGAGTTGAAGAAGGTTGTGTGGCCTACAAAAGAAGATGTTGTTTCTTCAGTAAAAATTGTTCTCATTTCTACAATTGTTATAGCAGTTCTCCTTGGTGTTTTGGATTTTGGTTTCACGGAATTGTTCCGTGCGGTTATCGGTTAGTTTTACTCTGTAAAAGGCATGCCGTTTTATTGCAGATAGGGTAAAGAATTATGTCTAGAAATTGGTATATACTGCATACTTACACTGGTTATGAAAATAAGATTGAAAGAACCGTCAGGACTCTGATTGAATCAGGAGAGCTTGATGGTTCTGTTATTCTTGATGTAAAAGTTCCTACTGAAAAAGTAAAGGAAATCAAGAACGAAAAAGAGGTAACTAGAACTAATAAATTCCTTCCAGGTTATGTATTAATCGAAATGGATTTGCCTGAGATTGGCTGGAAGAATGTTTGTGCAGGACTTAAGAAAATTCAGGGTGTTACAGGCTTTGTTGGTACAAATGCAAATGTCCGTCCGATTCCAATTTCAGAAGAAGAAGTAAAGAATATTTTAAGCCGTACTGGTGATATTGCCGCAGAAAAACAGCATACAGTTAAACATTCATTCAATATCGGTGACCGTGTTAAGATTAATGATGGTCCGTTCAGTACTTTCGAAGGTGTTATCAAGGAAATCGTTGCAGATAAAGAAAAGCTTCTTGTTGAAGTTCAGATTTTTGGTCGCCCAACACCTGTTGAGGTTGGTTTCCTTCAAGTTGCTAAGGTTTAATTTATAGAACCAAATGATTATTTGACAAAATCAGGGGTTTGCATCCCAAAATGCAAACTAGCTATACCTGTTTTTGGGAGAGATGCAGGTCCGTTGGACAAAGGCATTTCGTTAGAATGAGTTATTTTTATAATCATTCACACCAATTTTAGGAGATAAAAAATGGCTACAAAAAAAGTAACTGCCGTGATTAAATTGCAGTGTCCTGCAGGAGCAGCAACTCCAGCTCCTCCAATTGGACCAGCACTTGGACCTCACGGTGTTTCAGCTCCAAAATTTGTTCAGGAATTCAATGACCGAACAAAGACTATGGAAAAAGGTCTTGTTATTCCTGTAGTAATCACAGTTTATCAGGACAAATCTTACACATTCATTCTTAAAACTCCTCCAGCAGCAGTTCTTATTAAGAAAGCTTGTAAACTCGACAAGGGTTCTGGAAACCCTCTTCGTAACAAGGTTGCAACTCTTTCTAAGAAAGACCTGGAAGAAATCGCTAAGACAAAGATGCCAGATATCAATGCTAACGATATCGAAGCAGCAAAGAAAATCATTGCCGGTACTGCTCGCAGTATGGGTGTAGAGGTGGAGCAGTAATATGAAACATGGAAAGAAATATAAGATAGCTGCCGCTAAGTTTGATCTCTCAAAGAAATATGATGTAGCTTCTGCTTGTAAAATGGTACAGGATATGAAGTTCGCTAACTTTGATGAAACAATCGAGGCTCACATTTCTCTTCGTCTTGAAAAAAATGCTACTGTTCGTGATACTCTTGTTTTCCCAAATCAGTTCCGTGGCGAAAAGAAAGTACTCGTTTTCTGTAAAGGCGAAAAAGTACAGGAAGCTTTGGATGCTGGTGCAGCATTTGCAGGTGAAGAATATATCGAAAAAGTAAAGGGTGGTTGGCTCGATTTTGATGTTGCAGTTGCTACTCCTGATATGATGAAGGATGTAGGTCGTCTTGGTATGGTACTTGGACGTAAAGGTTTGATGCCTAACCCTAAGACAGGAACTGTAACTCCAAACGTAGCTCAGGCTGTTGCTGAACTTAAGAAAGGTCGTACAGAATACCGTGCTGATAAAGCAGGAATCATTCATATTGCAGTTGGAAAGTGCTCTATGGATGGTGAAAAACTTGTTCAGAACATTAACACTCTTCTTACAGAAGTAGGTCGTAAAAAGCCTGCTGGATGTGCAGCTGGATTTGTTCAGTCTGTTTCTATCAGTTCTTCTATGGGACCTGGTGTTTGGGTTGATTATAAGGAAGGTGAGTAATGGCAATCAGAGCAAAAAAAATTCAGCCTGCTAAAGCAGAAGCTATTGAAAATGCAAAGAAATCATTTTCTGAATACAATGATTTTATCTTTGCTGATTACCGTGGATTAACCGTTGAGCAGATTACTGCTCTTCGTGATAAACTTCGTGAAAAGAATGCTGTTCTTAAAGTTGTAAAAAACAATTTTGCACGTATCGCTTTTGAAGATATGAAAGTAGAAAATGTTGCTGATTATCTCAAAGGTCCTACTGTTGTAGCAATGGCAAAAGAAGATTCAAACGAAGTTGCAAAAGTTCTTTTTGATTTCGCTAAAGATACTCCAGCTCTTTCTGTAAAGGGTGCAAGTATTGCTAATGAAATCTACGACCAGGCTAAGATTGAAGCTTATTCAAAAGTTCCTGGAAAGAAACAGCTTTATGCTATGCTTATGTCTGCAATGAACGGTCCAGTTCAGAAACTTGCAGCTACTTTGCAGGCTTATGCCGACAAGAAAGCAGCAGAAGGTGCAAACTAAAATTGAACAATGGGTGGCATAGCCGCTCAACACAGAGTCAGACTTCATAACTGCTGACTGTCTCTGTGATATAAATGCAGTAAAACTCAGTTGAGTAAAATCTGCAGCCGTCATTGACGGAAAGATTTTTTATTATAAGGAAGACAATATGGCAGTTACAAAAGAAGAAATTCTTGAAACAATCGCTTCTATGTCAGTTCTCGAAGTATCAGAACTCGTAAAAGCAATGGAAGAAAAATTTGGTGTTACAGCAGCAGTTGCTGTTGCTGCAGGTCCAGCAGCTGGCGCAGCTCCAGCAGCAGAAGAACAGACAGAATTCACAGTTACACTCGAATCATTCGATGCAGCTAAAAAGATTCCTGTTATCAAGGCTGTTCGCGAAATCACAGGTCTTGGACTTGGTGAAGCAAAAGCTCTTGTTGAAGGTGCTCCAAAAGCTCTTAAAGAAGGTGTTAGCAAGGCTGACGCTGACGAAATCATTAAGAAGATTGAAGAAGCTGGTGGAAAGGCTAGCAAGAAATAATTATCCTGAACTTTTAGTTGCTTGAAAAAGTATACTGAATATCTTTTATGGATAAAAAAATTAAGGGGGTGTTCGGATTTATTCCGGCATCCCCTTTAGTCGTATTATTTGATATTTTTGACGGAAAAACTGAGATAAAGTAAAACAAAATCGTTCAGATTTTCTGTTATTAACCAAACCTGAACGGAACTTTCTGTGCTGTACAGAGTTTCTTGTATGTAGCAGATTGAATCCGATTACCTTATTAGAGAGGTTTCTGATGTTCGCAAAAACCCGAACAATCAACCGCCAGTACATTGGTAAAGACATCCAGAGTTTTATGGATGTTCCTAATCTTATTTCAATTCAGACATCATCTTACGAAGATTTTCTGCAGTCTGAAAGAATCAAAAATAATCAACCGTTGTTGGATCAGGGCTTACAGAGTGCTTTTACATCAACATTCCCAATTGAAAGTCCAAACGGTGATATGTCTCTTGAATTCGAAAGCTATGAGTTGGCATGGTCTAAACTTAAGTTTTCTGAAATTGAATGTAAACAGAAGGGATTAACTTATTCCGTACCTTTGCAGGCTAAAATCAATCTTGTCCTTGAAAACGGAACTATTTTATCTCGTGATATTTATATGGGCGATATTCCTCTTATGACTGAAAGGGGAACTTTCGTTATAAATGGTGCAGAACGCGTTGTTGTTTCTCAGATTCATCGTTCGCCAGGTGTAATTTTCAGTCATGAAAAAGGTGTTTATTCAAGCCGAATTATTCCTTATCGTGGTTCATGGCTCGAATTTGAAATTGATCAGAAAAAGGAACTTATTTTTGCAAAAATTGACCGCAAAAAGAAAATTCTTGGAACTATTTTCCTTAGAGCTCTTGGATATAGTACTCGTGAAGAAATTATCCGCTGTTTCTATGATGTTGAAGACGTTAAGATTGATTCTTCAACAGAAGGAAAAGAATCGCTTATTGATAAAGTACTTGCTTCTGCTGTAATTATTAAAGATGAAAATGGCAATGAAAAACGTTTGTTCAATGCAGGTACAAAACTTCATGCTCATGATGTTGACGATCTTGTTGCAAATAAAATTGATTCTATTTGTGTAATTCGTTTTAACAATGAGAATGAAAACGGTGTTAATACTTCTCTTGATTCTCAGATGATTATTAATTGTTTTGAAAGAGAAGAAGTAAAGTATGTAAAAGAAGGTTCAGTTGATAATGAGCCAACAAAAGAAGATTGTCTTGCAGCTGTATATGCAGTTCTTTTGCCTGGTGAACCAATGACTGTTGAACAGTGTGAAAAAGATTTGAATACATTGTTCTTCTCTGAACGCCGTTATGATCTTGGACGTGTTGGTCGTTATAAGCTTAATAAAAAATTTGATTATCCAGAAGATGTAAAAGATTTTACTCTTATTAAGGATGATATCATCAATACAATGAAATTCCTCATCAAGGTTTATACAGGTGTAGAAAAGGTTGATGATATTGACCATCTTGGTAATCGTCGTATTCGTTCTGTTGGTGAGTTGATGACAAATCAGCTTAAATCAGCTTTCTCTCGCATGGAAAGAATTGCAAAAGAAAGAATGAGCCTTAAAGAAACTGATATGATGAAAAAGCCTCAGGATTTGATTTCTAACAAACCAATTGTTGCTGCAATTAAAGAATTCTTTGGTTCATCACAGCTTTCTCAGTTCATGGATCAGATTAACCCTCTGGCAGAACTTACACATAAACGTCGTTTGAACGCTCTTGGTCCTGGTGGTCTTTCTCGTGACCGTGCCGGCTTCGAAGTTCGTGACGTACACTATTCACATTATGGTCGAATGTGTCCTATTGAAACTCCTGAAGGTCCGAACATCGGTTTGATTGTTTCTTTGGCTATGTACACAAGAATCAACGATTACGGATTCCTTGAAGCTCCTTACCGCAAAGTTGTAGATGGAAAAGTAACTAATGAAGTTGAATATCTTTCTGCAATGGACGAAGATAAATATTATATTGGACAGGTTGTTGAAGGTATCAGGGAAGATGGTTCATTCCCAACAGAAACAATTTCTAGCCGTCATCAGGGTGATTATACTCAGCGTTCTCCAAAGGATGTTCAGTATATTGACGTTTCACCTCGTCAGGTAATTTCTGTTTCTGCTTCAATGATTCCATTCCTTGAACACGACGATGCTAACCGTGCACTCATGGGTTGTAACATGCAGCGTCAGGCAGTTCCTCTCTTGTTCCCAGAACCACCTTATGTTGGTACTGGTATGGAAAGAAAATGTGCTTACGATTCAGGTGTTCTTATTAAAGCAAAACGTGCTGGTGAAGTAAGTTACGTTTCAAGTACAAAAATAAAGATTAAGGTAGATGGTTCTAATCAGATTGATGAATATGAACTTCTTAAATATCAGAGAACTAACAACGATACTTGTAACCATCAGCGTCCTACAGTTTGTGTTGGTGAAAGAGTTGAAGTTGGTACAGTAATTGCAGATGGTCCTGCAACATTTAATGGAGAAATGGCTCTTGGTAGAAACATTCTTGTAGGATTCGTTCCTTGGAATGGTTACAACTATGAGGATGCTGTATTGATTTCTCAGCGTGTTGTTCGCGAAGATATGTATACTTCTATCCATATTAAAGAGTTTACAACTGAAATTCGTGATACAAAACTCGGACCTGAATCAATTACACGTGATATACCAAATACTGCAGATAAGGCTCTTGCAAACCTTGATTCTGAAGGTATTATCCGTATTGGTGCAAAAGTTCGTTCTGGTGATATTCTTGTCGGAAAAGTAACTCCTAAGTCTGAAACTGATACAACTCCTGAATTCAAACTTTTGAATTCTATCTTCGGTGAAAAAGCGAAGGAAGTTCGTGATTCTTCACTCCGTGTTCCACATGGAATTGAAGGTGTTGTAATCGATATCCAGCAGTTGAGTAAAAAAGAAGGTGATGACCTTAATCCTGGCGTTGAAAAGGTAGTAAAAGTTCTTATTGCTAATAAGCGTAAGCTTCGTGAAGGTGATAAGATGGCCGGTCGTCATGGAAACAAAGGTGTTGTTGCGCGAATTCTTCCAATTGAAGATATGCCATACCTCGAAGATGGTACTCCACTTGATGTTTGTTTGAATCCACTTGGTGTACCTTCCCGAATGAATATTGGTCAGATTATGGAGTCTGAACTTGGTATTGCAGGTAAATACCTCAATCAGTTCTTTGAATCTCCTGTATTCCAGTCTCCTTCACAGGAACAGATTGCAGATAAACTTGAAGAAGCAGGTCTTCCAAGAAGTTGTAAGCAGATTGTTCGTAGTGGACAGACAGGTGAACCATTTGTAAATCCAATTTTCGTCGGTGTTATTTACTTTATGAAGCTTCATCACTTGGTTGATGATAAGATGCATGCTCGTTCAACAGGACCTTATTCTCTTGTTACACAGCAGCCTCTTGGTGGTAAGGCACAGTTTGGTGGTCAGCGTCTTGGAGAAATGGAAGTTTGGGCACTTGAAGCTTACGGTGCAGCAAATACACTTCAGGAAATGATGACTATTAAGTCTGATGATATGAATGGACGTTCAAAGATTTACGAATCAATTGTAAAGGCAGATCCATCTGCTCCAGCTGGCGTTCCAGAGTCATTTAATGTACTTGTTCAAGAAATGCGTGGTCTTGCTCTTGATTTCACAATCTATGATGCAAAAGGAAAACAGATTGCTCTTACTGAACGTGATCAGGAATTGATAGATAAGGCTTCTTCTGGTTTTGAAAAGGAGGATACAAATGCGTGAGGTTCAGGATTTTGATAGCTTAAAAATTAGGCTTGCTTCTCCAGAAACAATTAAATCATGGTCGTATGGTGAAGTAAAAAAGCCAGAGACTATTAACTATAGAACTCTTCGTCCTGAAAAAGACGGTTTGTTCTGTGAAAAAATATTTGGAACTACAAAAGAATGGGAATGTTATTGTGGTAAATTCAAGTCTATTCGATATAAGGGTGTAATCTGTGACCGTTGTGGTGTAGAAGTTACACATTTTAGAGTAAGACGTGAAAGAACTGGACATATTAAGCTTGCAGCTCCAGTAAGCCACATATGGTATTACCGTTCTGTTCCAAGTAGAATGGGACTTCTTCTTGATCTTCAGGTTGCAGCATTGCGTTCTGTTTTGTACTACGAAAAATATATCGTTATTGATCCGGGCGAAACAGATCTTAAGAAAATGCAGCTTCTTACAGAAGAAGAGTACATGACAGCTCAGGAACATTATGGTTCTGGATTTACAGCTGATATGGGTGCCGAAGCAATTAAAACTTTGCTTGAAAACCTTAATCTTGATGAACTTGCTGCTGAACTTCGCCAGAAAATGGTAGATAAAGGACAGAAAATTGATAAAAAACTTTTACGCCGTATCGAAATTGTAGAAAATTTCCGTGCTTCTGGTAATAAAGTTTCCTGGATGATTCTTGACGTAATTCCTGTAATTCCGCCGGATCTTCGTCCTATGGTTCAGCTTGATGGTGGACGTTTCGCTACATCAGATTTGAATGACCTTTATCGCCGTGTTATTAACAGAAATAATCGTCTTAAGAGACTTCAGCAGCTTTCTGCTCCAGATATCATTATTCGCAATGAAAAACGTATGCTTCAGGAAGCAGTTGACGCTTTGTTCGATAATACAAAACGTAAGCGCGCTGTAAAAGGTGCTTCAAACCGTCCTCTTAAATCAATTTCTGACCTTCTTAAAGGTAAGCAGGGACGTTTCCGTTTGAACTTGCTTGGTAAACGTGTTGACTACTCAGGACGTTCTGTAATCGTTGTTGGACCTGAATTAAAGCTCTGGCAGTGTGGTCTTCCTACAAAAATGGCTCTTGAATTGTTCAAACCATTCTTAATGAAGAAGCTTGTTGATAAAGATGTTGTATTCAATATCAAAAAGGCTAAGATGCTTGTAGAAAGCGAGTCACCGGAAGTTTACGCTATCCTTGATGAAGTTGTAAGAGAGCACCCAGTTATGTTGAACCGTGCGCCTACACTTCACCGTCTTGGTATTCAGGCATTTGAACCTGTTCTTGTTGAAGGAAAGGCTCTTAAACTTCATCCACTTGCTTGTAAAGCTTTCAACGCCGACTTCGATGGTGACCAGATGGCTATCCACG
>CAMOWQ010000027.1 GCA_946628495.1 uncultured Treponema sp.
GACCGGTAGCATTTTTCTTTTGGTGTATTCATGTTTATAATGCGTTTGCCCTGTAAATATTTGTCCTGTAAAAATCTGTAAATTGTAAAAAATCCTCTCATCATTTGACCGCATACGCTTAAATTCATTATAATAATACGGTTAGTCATTCGTTTTATAAAAAACGGGGACTTAGAAAATTTTATCAAAAATCCATGTTTTGAGGTCAAAATGAACAGACGTCTTATCACAGCAGCATTACCATACGTAAATAACATTCCGCATCTTGGAAATATAATTCAGTCACTTTCGGGTGATGTTTTTGCACGTTTCTGCCGCAGCCGCGGTTATGATACACTTTATATTTGCGGTGTTGATGAATACGGCACTGCAACAGAAACAAAAGCTCTTGAAGAAAAAAAGACTCCTCGTGAGCTTTGCGATTTTTACTATAACGAGCATCTTAAAATCTACAACTGGTTTCATATCAATTTTGATAAATTCGGTCGTACTTCAAACGAGCAGTGTACTGAAATTACACAAAGCCTGTTCAACGACCTTGATAAGGCAGGACTTATTTCTGAACATAAAAACAAGCAGCTTTATTGTCCGCACTGTCAGATGTTCCTTGCAGACCGCTATGTTGACGGAACTTGTCCTAAATGCGGTTCTACAAAAGCCCGCGGAGACCAGTGTGATGAATGCGGTTCTCTTCTTGATCCTATTGAACTGAAAGAGCCACGCTGTCATACATGCGGTTCTACTCCTGAAGTTCGCGAAACAAAGCATCTTTACATCAATCTTCCGGCATTGAGTTCAAAACTTAACGACTGGATGGAATCTGTAAGTAAAGAAGGCCGCTGGGCAGATAATGCCGTTAATATCACAAAAGCATGGATTCGTGACGGATTAAATGAACGTGCAATTACCCGTGATTTAAAATGGGGTATTCCTGTTCCAAAAGCAGGTTATGAAGATAAAGTTTTCTACGTTTGGTTTAATGCTCCAATCGGATATCTTTCAATTACAAAACAGCTTGCAGATGAACTTATAAAAGAAGGTAAAAAGAGTTTTGACTGGAAGAGCTGGTGGATTCCTTCTGAAAGCGACGAGGCAAAGGGTAAGCCAAAGGTTGATTTGTTCCAGTTTATCGGTAAGGACAATATTCCGTTCCATACAGTAATTTTCCCTTGTACTATGCTTGGTTCTCCTCATGACTGGACAAAACTGTATCACATGTCTTCTACAGAATATATGAATTATGAGGATGGAAAATTCTCTAAGAGCCGCGGAGTAGGTGTATTTGGAACTGACGCAATAGAAACCGGAATTCCTGCCGATGCATGGCGATTCTACATCTTCTATAACCGTCCGGAAAAACAGGATTTCCAGTTTACATGGAAAGATTTTATGGAAAAGCTTAACTCCGAACTTATAGGAAATCTTGGAAACCTTGTAAACAGAACCCTTCTTTTTGTAAATAAATACTATGATGGAAAAATTCCTGCATCTTCTAAAGATGAAGAGCTTTGGGAAAAAGTTTCTGCCCTAGAAAAGAAAGCTACTGAATATCTTGAATGGGCAGATTTAAAAGATGCATTCCACACAATGTTTGAGATTGCAGATATCTGTAATAAAAAATTCCAGGCAACAGAACCATGGAAGGCTCGTACAGAAAATCCTGCAGTTGCAGAAAGTCTCATTTATAATCTTTGCTATGTAATAAAAGATTTGATGATTATGATGAATCCGTATATGCCGCAGTATACTCAGAAAATCATGTCATATTTTGGAAAACAGATTCAGGAAAGCAAGGTTGGAATGGAAACTCTTCCTGGTTATACATGGTCTGACATCGGCGTAATGGAAGGTCTTTCGACTGTAGGTGCAACTGAAGTTTACTTTAAGCCTATGGATCAGAAGACTATGCTTGCATTCCGTGAAAAATTTGGCGGTAAGCAGAATAAAGCAAACAAAGAAGGACAGAATAAAAAAGATAAAAAGCAGCAGAAGAAAGCAGAACCAGTTGTACTTCCTCTTGACCAGCAGGAGGCCTTCTTTAATTCTACAATCGAATTGACGGTTGCTAAAATTGTTGACGTAAAGCCTAATCCTGAAGGTGAAAAGCTTTTTATAGAAACAATGGACGACGGAAGCGGAACGCCTAGAACAATTCAGTCTGGACTTAGAATGTATCTGAAAGAAGAAGATTTGCTCGGTAAGCATGTAATCATCGCTTCAAATCTTGCTCCTCGAACAATGCGTGGTGTAGAAAGCCGCGGTATGCTTCTTGCAGGTGATTATAAAAATGCCGACGGTAAAGATTGCGTAGAAGTTTTGGAAGCTCCATGGGCTGCTCCTGGAACAAAAGTTGTTCTTGAGGGTGCAGACCCGACCGCTGCAAAAAAAGCTGAAATTTCTGCCGATGAATTCTTTGCTGTTCAGATTGCTGCTAAAGACGGAAATGTTCAGATTGCAGGAAAAAAACTTGTAGCAGACGGAAAGGCATTGACTACAAAAAATGCATTGAACAGCGAAATAGGCTAGTCAAGACAAACTCTTAATAAGGGGAATAAAAATGAGCATAAAAGATGAAGCTATAGAATGGGTTCGCAGTTATTTTGAAAAAAACGGAAATTCACAGACAAAGGCAATTGTCGGAATTTCTGGCGGAAAAGATTCTTCAACGGTTGCAGCTTTGTGTTGTGCCGCCCTTGGAAAAGAGCGTGTAATTGGTGTAATGATGCCGAACGGTGTTCAGTCGGATATAGAGGATTCAAAAAAGCTTTGTGCATTTCTTGGCATAAAAAATTATACTGTCAACATTGCACAGGCATATAAAGGCCTTACGGATGCTATAAAAGAAGCACGTACAATGTCTTGCGAAGATTCAACTCCACCTCAATATAATACAAATACGCCTGCACGCTTAAGAATGGCAACTTTATATGGAATTGCCGCTCTTGAAGGAAATGCCCGCGTTTCTAACAACGGAAACCTTAGTGAATGTCTTGCAGGTTATTTTACCCTCTGGGGTGATGGTGCCGGAGATTTTGCTCCTTTGGCTAATCTTTATGTAAACGAAGTTGTTGAGTTAGGTCTTTCTCTTGGTTTGCCTGAAGAATTGTGTCATAAAGCTCCAAGTGATGGTATGTCTGGAAAAACAGATGAAGATAATCTTGGTTTTACTTATGAAGAACTTAAGACTGTTGCAGAAATGCTGAAGTCTGATACGGATGTTTCTTCATTTACTGAAAAACAGATTAAAATAAAAAATCGTATAGAAGGCATGGCTTTTAAGAAAAATCTTTTGAATCTTCCAAAATTCGTTCCTTCAATACGTAAATAAAATACGGATTATAAAAAATCTCCCATATTTTTATATTAAGGTGTATAATATAAAGATATAGGGAGACGTTATTGAAAACCAATCTTTTACCGCATAAGATTTTCCTCATATTTCTGCTATTGTTTATTTTAAATTCCGATTTTTTTGCAGAATCCGAAAATGGCTTTAATAAATTCGGATATACACGTATCGACGCAGGCTGGGAATTCTATCCTAGAAAAAGTCCTGAAGAAACATTCAAGCTTATTGAAAAAGGTCAGAAAGCTCCGTTTATAGTTAGCGTTCCTTCTTACTGGAATTCCTGTTTTGCTGGTACTGAATATCCTGAACCTGATAATTACGGCTGTTATCATTATAAATATACAAATCTTACTGCCGGAAAAAAATATGCTTTATATATGAAGGAATCTCCGGGAACTTCCAGCGCAATTTATATAAATGGAAATCAGATAGGACAGACAGGAAATCCTTTTGAAATGTTAAAGCCACCTGCAGAGAGGACAAAAAAATCCTGTTCAGTTGTTCGTCCTATTTCCTGCGAATTCATGCCTTCTGAAGACGGCAGTGCTGATATTCTTATTTTTATTTCTAATTACTATTACAGAAAGGGCGGTTTATGGGATATTGTCTTTATTGGAACCGCTCAGGGAATTTCAAATCTGAACAATCTTTTCCTTATTTTTTATTCAATTATTTCTGGAATTCTCATTTTCATAGGAATGCTTAATCTTCTGCAGTTTCTTATCAATAAAAAACAATGGGAATATTTTTTTCTTGGTACGGCAGCAATCGTGTTTGCTTTACGCGTTGCAACGGCAAGTTTCAGTTCAATTTCAATAATCATGCCGTTTTTACCGTCAGAAATAGAAATTAAACTTGAATACCTTGCTTTGTGGCTGGCACCTCTTTCAATAATGAAAATGCTTTACATACTTTATCCGGCTCAGAAGACGTATGTTATTTTCAAATGGCTTCCAGAAAAGGTTTTACGATATTCAGCAATAACACAGGCAGCAGTTTTTGGCATTATATCCCTTGTCGTTCCTGCTTATTATGCTAACAGAATGGTTCCTGTTCTTCAGATATCAATGGGGATTATTTCGCTGTATGTTGTAGTATACATCATAATAAACATTGTAAGAAAAAGAAAATATATCATCTATTATCTGGTCGGCTGCCTTTTTCTGATTATGGGTGGCGCGGTTGATACTGTTTATACAAAGGCAAAGAATCTTATTCCTCTTTCGCTTTTTCCATTTTTCCTTGTTATGTTCATTTTTGTTCAGCTTATTCTGCTTGCAACAATTCAAAATGATGTTTACAAGGAAACGGTTCGCATTTCTGGCAATCTTAAAAAACTTAATGAGGCATATCTGCGTTTTGTTCCCCGTGAATTCCTAAAACTTTTGAATAAGGATTCTGTTATTGCAATTGAACCGGGCGATTATTCTGACATTCAGATGTGCATTATGTTTTCAAAACTGAATATACGTTGTATGAAAGAAAATGCTTCTCTCGACGATCATTTTATAATTTTCAATCAGTTTTTAAAATATGCATCGCCGATTATAAAAAAACACGGCGGTTTTGTAAGCAAATTCCTGAGCGGTGGATTTATGGCATTGTTTCCTGCTTCAGAAAAAGAAGCCGTATATGCTGCACTTGAAATTAAGGATTTTGTTCGGGATTTTGCCTTGTCATCTGTCTGTTCTGGGCATTTTGTTGATGTACGGATTGGAATTCATTATGGAAAAATGATTGCAGGAACACTTGGAGAAGCAGGCCGTCTTGATGATACCGTAATATCTGATACCGTTAATACTGTTGCACGAATTGAATCTGTTTGCGAACGTCTTAACAAGAATATTATTGTTTCTCAGGTACTTGAAGGTCTTGTAAGTGACTGCGGATTAAAATTCGAACATCTGGAATCGATTATGGTAAAAGGAAAATCTAAACCTTTGGATTTATTTGAGGTAAAAACTGAATAAAATGAAAAAATTTTTTACATGCGTTGTATTATTTCTGTTTTCTTTTAATGCATTTTGTATAAGTGAATACAATGTCAAAAATGCTGCTTCCCTTAAGAATTCAAGTGTTAAGATTGAAACAGACTGGGATTTTTACTGGGGACGTTTTGTTTCTCCACTTGATGATGCATTGCCTGATTTAACGGTTTCTGTTCCATCTTCCTGGAATAAATATGAACTTGAACCGCAGGCATTAAAATATGCAAAAAAAGGCAAGGGGGCTGGAACATACAGGTTAAGGCTTACAGGATTGATTCCAGGCAGAAAATATGCAGTTCCTGCTTTTGAATTAGGCTATACGGCATTTACGCTTCTTGCGGGAGAGAAAATTATTTTTCAGGCAGGCATTCCGTCCGAAGACTGGGAAAAAACTGTAGCCCAGCAGTATTATGAACCGGCTGTTTTTGAATGTGAAGAAGATGGTTCTGTTCTAATTACGATGTATGTTTCAAATAACTTTTACCGAAAAGGCGGTTTACGTCATGATTTTACTCTTTCCGAAGAAGTTTTTTATCAGAATTCTTTTAATAGAAAACTCTGTTATTACGGTATTTTTTCCGGCATACTGCTGACTATTGTTGTCTATTGTTTTCTGCTGGCTTTTCTTAAAAAGGACCGTACTAATTTATGCCTTTCGCTTTTTATTTTTTCAATCTATTCAAGGATTATAGCCTCTGTTTTTCCGCTTTTAAAAATCATTTTTAGGAATATACCGGTAGAATTTCTTTTCAGATTAGAATATGTCAGTCTTTTTATGGCTCCGGCTTTTTATGCGCTTTATGTTGAATCTATGAATAAAAAGATTTTCAATCATATTCCGGCAAGAATTCTTGCAGCTCCAGCCGCAGTTTTTTTAATACTTGATTTTGCACTTCCAATGAGCATTGCTAACAGGCTTGTTCCGATTTTTCAGGATTATATGTTTTTGATGGTCGGTTTAATTGTTATGCTTTTTCTTATTCGTGTTGTAAAAAATAAGGATTTTACGAGTATAACGGCAATTCTTTCTCTTTGTATATTAATGTTTGGAACTGTAAACGATTTTTTCCTGAATAATAATATTAAACTTAAGTATATGTATGATGTAAAACTCTTAATTACGTGTTTTGTGTTATATTCATTTATTCAAACTGTTCTTATTGCGTATATTCAGAATAAGAATCAGATAAGAGTTACGGAATTAAATAACAATCTTACTATAACGAATAATGCCTATTATCGTTTTGTACCCAGAGAATTCATTGAGCTTCTGTGTAAAAAAGATATTACGGAACTTGGGCTTGGTGAATACAAAATTTCAAGAATGGCATTACTGTCTGCCGATATAAGGAATTTTACTGCAACTTCTGAAAAGCTTGAGGGAATCCGTGTTTTTGAAATGCTGAATTCCTATCTTGGAAGAATTGCGCCTCTTATACGAAAAAACGGAGGTATTATTGAAAAATATCTTGGTGACGGTATTATTGCAATATTTCCCGATAGTGCCGAAGCTGCAATGATTTGTGCAGTACAGATGCAGGAAGAGATGATAGAACTTCGAAAGGATTTTATTTCAAGGGGACTTCCTCCTATAAAAATAGGCATAGGCGTTCATTATGGTAACATAGTAATTGGAACCGGCGGTGACAATGAACGAATGACAGAAATTTCACTTTCGGATGATATTGATGTTACAGTCCGTACGGAAGCAGATACAAAAGAATTACTGCGTCCAATTCTTGCAACAAATCAAATTGTTGCGGCGGCAGCAAAAGAAGCAAAGGCTCAGGGCAGAAAATTTGATTTTTGCGGACGAAAGGTTTTTGATTCAGCAGGAAATGTGTTATATGCCCTTTATACTGAAAAAACAGGCGACGTATTGTAATAGCATTAAATCGTATTGTAATTTTTCAACAGGATTTCTTTTGTTCCGGTTAGTTTATGTGGCGTTTAGGGCTCAGGCGTTTATGGTTCGTTTGTACTAAAAAAGTAAAAATGCTATACTGTCAGCATGTATAAGATTGAAATTAAGCCGGTTGCAACTGAGGCATCTGAAAAAGTAAATAACGGCAGTTTTCTTCAGACACCGTTCTGGTGTGAATTTAAGGCACGTCATGGCTGGGAATACCGTCGTTTTTTTGTTGAATACGAATTTGATGAAAAATATTATAATGAATTGAACGAAGAGTGCTATTCTAATTCTAAAAATCAGGATGAAAAAAAAGGCGTTCATAAAAAATTTGAACTTGCAGTATTGAACAGAAATTTTGCAAAGAATATGTTCAGTATTGCGTATATACCTTTAATGCCAGGCCTTCCTTATGAATGTACCGAAGAATCTGTAATAGAAAATGCATTTAACGAAAATCCATCTGTGGAGAAAAACGGTGTTTCCGTTATCGGACAGGAAATAATGACACCGGAAATGCAGACTATAGAATTTGCAAATCTTTTGAATGAACTTGGTACTGCATTAAAGCCGTTTTTACCAAAAAATACAATTGTAATCCGTTTTGATCCTGCCGTTGATTTTTCATCGTTAGAAGACAGGGATTTGTTTACTTTTGGAATGAAGACCGTGTGCTTTGCCGACAGATTAAAAATCCGTAAAAATAAGGTTGATATACAGCCGCCTGATACAACTCTTGTAGATTTGACGGCCGGTGAAGAAGAGATTCTTTCCAGAATGCATTCAAAATGGCGTTATAATATCAGGCTTAGCGAGCGCAAGGGGGTTTTAATTCACCGTTATTTAGGAAATGATAAAAACTTGTCTACAAAAATAGACAAATTCTATGAACTTACAAAAGAAACTAATGAGCGGGACGGAAATTCCTGTCATGCAAAGTCCTATTATCAGGATTTGATTGTTTCTTCTGCCGCTCAGATTTCTTCTGGAAAAGATGTACCTGTAGTAAGCCTTTATATAGCAGAGCATGAAGGAGATGAAATTGCAGCAATAATGACACTTTTCAGCCATGATGAAGCAATCTATCTGTATGGTGCAAGCAGCAATAATAAACGTAATCTTATGCCGAATCATCTTCTTCAATGGACTGCAATGCGTGATGCAAAAGCTTATGGCAGCAGGTATTATGATATGTACGGTATGCCGCCGGAAGGAAAGGATGAAAATCATCCGATGCATGGACTTTATATGTTCAAGGCAAATTTCGGTGGAAAAAAAATTCACAGGGCAGGAAGTTATGACTATATGGTAAAACCGTTTTTATATCATGCATACGGTTATGCAGAAAGTTTGCGTTCCTGGTTTTATAAAAGTTTTAAAAAGAAGTTCTTAAGGTAGGTAAAAAATGATTCTAAATCTTCAGAATATTCCATGTTTTGGTATTGCGGGTAATTTTACAGGGCATCTTGAACAGGCCGGAGAAGCCGACGATTTTAAAAAGGTTATCGTAAAAGACAGTGCTGCACCAAAAGGCATTTTTCCAACGTATATTCCTCTAAAAAAATCAGAACAGAATTGTATTGTACCTCCTTATCTTACCTGTTTTCCGTTTACAGACGGCACTCTTGTATTTCCAGAAGGTGAGCGGAATATTCAGATGGAAAGCGAATGCGGAATTCTTTTTGAGTTTTATATGAAAGACGGCAAAGTTGTTTCTGTAAAACCTGTTTGTTTTGGTGCTTCCAACGATTGTACTATAAGAAAAGCCGGTGCAAAAAAAATAAGCATAAAGAAAAATTGGGGAAAAAACAGCAAGGGTGCCTCATCTTTTTTTGTTCCATTAGACAGTTTTTCTAAAGAAGGGAATATTTCAGAATATAAAATTGCAAGCTGGCTTATCAGAAACGGCGATTTTATAGAATATGGCGAAAACTCTGCCGTTGATACATACAGTTATTTTTATGAAAAACTTGAACAGTGGATAGCAGACAGTTTTAATAATCAGCAGGATGAAGATCCTCTTGAAAATATCGGTTCATATCTGAATGAATACATTAAAAACAACGGTCTTCCTGAAAATGAAGCTGTAAAAGTTTTTATTTCGGTCGGTTCTACGCGTTATACAGAATTCGGACAGAACAATTATCTGTGTGCAGGAGACAGTGCTGCAATTGCAGTATATCCTCAGCATAAATATGGGGCACAGGATATAATTTCAATTATAAAGGCAAAGATTAATGAAGATAAAACTGTTCCTAAAGATGTTTCTGTTTTAATTCAGGGAATCAGCATCGGAAAATAAGGCATTAATGCTTTTGTCAATTTGTTGCTGAAAGTTTTCCAAAGAAACAGGCTCTGCGATTTTATCTGAAAGTATGATTTCGCAGTAGCCTTTTTCTCGTTCCTGTTTTGCATTTCTATTATCAACCTGATTTATGAATTTTACGCTTTCCGGGCATTTTTGCAAAAAAGCGTCAAATTCTTCGCCCTGCATTTTTTCACGCTTTACGTTTATTACAGGATTGAAGGTATATTTTTTGTTTTCAGCCTTTTTTATGCCTAAAAGTTCAAGAAAAAGTCTGTAAATGCAGTTTTGCTTTTCAAGAGAAACAGCGTATGTCGTTGTCATTCCTGAAAGTCTTGTGTTTATTTCGACTATATACCATTTTCCTTTGGAAAAAATCAAATCTACCTGTGCAAAACCGTCAAGGCATAAAATGTTTGCTAGCCGTTCAAGTTCAGCGTTCAATTCATTGATGTTATATTCAGAACCGTAGTATGGACCTTTTTTTATGCTCTGTTTTGGACTTGTTATTCCGTATTGATTTATTGAAAACTGTAATGGAGGAAAAATTGTGTAGCTGTTTTCTTTTGTTCCGTAAATTTCTGTGCCGAACGGAATGCCTTCTATGAATTCTTCTACAATGCGGTCGCTGTTGTTCTTTTTGGAATTAAGATAACAGGCAGCTTCTCCGTAAGTGTTTACAACCTGCATTCCGTATGAACTTAAACCAACTGTATCTTTGATAATGAGAGGAAGTTTAAGTCTGCGTATTTCGTGTAATATGCTTTCTTTATAAACATTGCATTTTACGTCTTTTTTGCTTCCTGCACAAAAATACAGGTCGTGGTTTACGTATACTGAATGCGGAACGTTAAAATTATTTTTTGCAAGAAAAACTGCCGTTTTGTATTTATCAAAGCATATCATGCTGGTTTCTACGCTGTGGCAGATTACTTTTATTCCTTTTTCACGCATTTTTTCTGCGGCAAGTGCATCTTTTAAAGGAAGCCAGTCATAGGGGGCTGCCCAGAAACTTAGTGCAACTGCAATGTCAGGTGAAAATGAGCAGCAGAAATCGGCAAAAACATTTGTATCCTCAGATTCTGCAAAATAAAGGTTTTCATAACGCGGTTTCTTAAAATCTTCGTAATCAGCAATGAACATTCCTGGTTTTTGTGTTACGAATATAAACTCATCTTCTGGAAATGTTTCTGTAAGAGTTTTTATCTGTTCATGCCAGGAAGGGCGTGCGGTTATGATATAATTTTCTTCATCATAAGCATTTGAATTTGTTGAATAAAAAAGGATTTTCACGTTTATCTTCCTGAATTGATAATTGAGATTACTGCATTATTAAACTGCATTTCTTCGGATTGTGAAAGCAGTTTTTCTGCATAAAGTGCCTTTTCAAAAAGATTTCCTGCCGTTATAAGATTTGCGTCGCCTGTTTTTTCGTAAAGAATGGTTGTGTATTCAAGCGGAGCAAGATTCTGCGTGTATTTTGTATCTTTTGAATTTCCCCATTCTATGATTTTGACGAACATTTTAGTAAGCCTGTCCAGTTCCTTTTTCTTGCGGCGGCTTTTATTAGATTTATTTATAACTTCATTAATCCGTATTTTAAAATCAGAGGAATTTACTGTAGCGTATCCGGTCTGCCGTTTGAAACTGAAAAATTTTTTTAATACTTTCCTTAATTCTCCCAAAAAGCGCTTTATTCTTTTAGGAATTGAAAGAATTTCTTCGGAAGTTTCTTTTGACATGGAAAAAAGCGGTGAAAATAAAAAAATCAGAATCAGTACAGAACTTACTGCAATCAGTGAATATTTAAAAATCAAAAGAAGAAGTTCTACAATTTTATTCGGTTCATAGTTTTTTCCAAGCTGCATGTCAATTTTAATATCTTTTCCTTCGTCAATCGGGTCGGGAATATTGAACTGTTTTTTTACTTCATGCCTCACATCCTGAATCGGTTTATTGTCAAAAAGAAATGCAAGGTTTATTGGAGCTTTGCCCGGAGAAATAATAAGCCCTGCCAAAAGGCATACTAAAAAAAATACGAGGGAAAATTTAAAAATTCTATGACGCAGATTAAAAATGCTTTCAAATCCAAGAAATGCATAAAAACATTCCTGCTTGAACAGTGCAATCAGAGAAAAATTCATGAAAACAGAAAAAATATAAAGCAGGGTATTTATAAAACTGAACAGCGAAAACTTTTTAACTACATAAGTTCTTGTAAAAACAAGACCCGTTATTATCACGGCAACAACAACAAGTATTGCAGGAATATTTTTTACAGAATCATAAAAATCGGTTGCGCAGAAACGGTCGTTCATTAAAGTTGAAGCGAGTTTTGTTCCCGAAAGATTTTCGCATTTTTCTTCAAATACATCATGATGCATATACATATCGTGAAGCATCGAGGTAAAAAGAAACTGCATGATGATGCCTGGAAAACAGATTTTTATTGAAATAAAATCCTGAAAATAATAACAGATAATGAATGACGGAATAAGATACAGAATTATAAAACGAAGTCTGTTTCCGGCTTTTGATTTTGGAGTTACAAAAAACTTGAAAAAAATCATAAATATAATCTGATTAAAAAATGCATACAGATATGTAAATACATTAATCTGATATTCAGTGTCTGTAATTTCGAACATCCCCTGATTCTGAACTGCCGACATAATTGCAAAAGCAGCTGTTATTACAGTGAGGAAAACAGTGAATCTTTTTACAAAACTATCTTCAAATTGTATCTGCATTTTTCTTAATGATTCCTAAAGTTTTTGTATTTATATTTTTTGTTCCTGCTATGAGTTTATCTTCATACAATTGGGCTTCTTTCTGTCCGATATATAAAAACTGTGTTGCAGGCGGAAGTTTTTCTGAAAACATGCGGTAAGGGGTATAAGGAAGATGCCCTTTTTCCGGTTTTATTACTGCAAGTATATCGAGTATATAATCAGTCTGATTTTTTGCAGGTTTAAGAAACGGAAATCCTGCCCCGTAAGCTGCAAAACCGCATCTTTGTTTTAATTTTGCTGCCTGTTCCACAATGCATGCCGCAATTTCTACAGCTCGCTCTATTTCGGAAAAACGATGGTCAAACGGATAATCATCTTCTGCAAGGTTCAGAAATATAAAAACCGGAACATCATAGGTTGCGTCATATTCATTTGTAAAAAGCGTTCCTGCTTTTGCACTTGCACGCCAGTTTATCCTTCTGACTTCATCACCGGGAATATAATTGCGTAAATTCTTATGAAGCGATATGTCTTCGTAGCACGGATTATTAATTGCAATGCTGCCTTGTGGAAGGCCAGGTCTTGTTATAAGTTCAAGAGGAATTCTTGTCGGTCTTACTATAATGCGCGAACGGTTTTGAATATCCTGTTCAATCTGAAAAAGGCATAACGGATCGCTTGCCTTAATTTTTAGAGGGCCTGCAAAAAACTCGCCGCGTTCCTGTGCAAGTATTGTATACGAAACAAGTTTTAACTCACGAGGTGCAAGGCTTGTTATCTGCCTGTTTTTTCCGTTGTAAACATACATTGTAGATACATCATCCTGCAAAAAACATACGAAAATTGGCAGCCGTGAATAATTTTTTATTGTGAACGTTATGTCTGCCGTTTCGTTTCGTGCAAGACGTGTTTCCTGTGTTGCTCGTTCGATTTTTAAATTATGGCTTATGATTTGCGCGTACAGAAATGAAAGAATAATGAGTATGTCAAAACTTATTGCCAGTGCCTGTATGAATCGGAACGGACATATAAGAAGAATCAGTGTAGAAATCAAAAACGAAATCAGAACCTGCGGTTTTATTTGAATCATAAAAGAACCTGCTAAAAATGCCTGTATGATTATATATGTGCCTTAAAAGCAGGCAGTGGAGTGCTGTCAATAAGTTCTGAAAGGATTGAATCTGCCTTGTACCCGCGTACTGCTGATTCTCCTGTAAGTATTATACGTTTTCTAAAAACAGGAAGTGCAAGTTTTTTTACGTCTTCAGGTGTTACGAAATCCCTGTCTTTTATTGCAGCATAAGCCTGACAGGCCTTGTATAAAGCAAGAGAGCCTCTTGGCGAAACTCCTGTTATAAGCCTTCCGTCTTTGCGGGTTGCTTCTGCAAGCGATATGATATACATAACGACCGTTTCATCTACAAAGATTTCTGCGGTCTGTTTCATTGCTTCTACAATTTCTTCTGCATTTGTTACTGCCGTTATTTTTTCAACAGGATGAACAAGTTCTTTTTGCGAAGTAAGAATCTGTGCTTCCTGCTGTGCATCAGGATATCCGATTGAAAGGGAAATCATGAATCTGTCTTTTTGTGCTTCTGGTAAAGGAAATGTTCCTTCTGATTCAACAGGATTTTCCGTTGCAATGACAAAGAATGGTTTTTCAAGAGGATGTTTTTTACCGTCAATGCTTATCTGTCCTTCTGCCATTGCCTCAAGAAGTGCAGACTGAGTTCTTGGTGTTGCCCTGTTCAATTCATCTACAAGCAAAAGAGAGGTCATTACAGGACCCGGTCTGAATTCAAACTCCTGTTTTGAAGGAATCCATACTGAACTTCCCGTTACATCCGAAGGAAGAAGGTCAGGCGTAGATTGAATTCTTGAAAAGGGAAGTCCTGTTGAATTTGCAATTGCCTTTGCAAGGACTGTTTTACCGGTTCCCGGCACGTCTTCAAGAAGCACATGTCCGCCAGCAAAAAGTGCGGAAAGAATCATGTCAATTATTTCTGGATTTCCTTTAAAAACTGAAAGTGCTGAAGTTTTTATTGAATCTGCAAGAAGGGAGATTTTTTTCATTTCGGTGTCCACTCATTTTAAATTAATTATTAATTTCATATTAGCATAAAAAATGGATTTGGCAACATAAAAGGATGTTAATCATAAAAGGATATTAATGCTATTTTCCTTGATATCTTGATATGAATAAATTACAATACATTTGCTAAAAGGACTTTATGACTAAAGAGAACTTGCTTTTTAAGATTCAGACAAAAACTCCATTCGAATTCTCTTATAATGGACGTACCTATAACCTTACGTACGATCAGAAAAAAGATAAAAATGGAAATTCCCGCGATGTCATTGTTTTTGGTGTTTTATACGAAGGAAAAATCTTTGACAGTTACGGAGATTTTATGAATAATGCAAAGGTCGAAAATCATTTTTTCAGGGAAATGTTAGATCTTATTTAAAGGCTGATGAAACAAAATCAAATTAATATGACGGAAGGTTCTATCCTTCCAAAACTCCTTCAATTTTCAATACCGCTTATTTTTTCAAATTTATTGCAGCTTCTTTTTAATGCCGCTGATATTGTCGTAGTTGGACGGTTTGCCGGTGAAAATTCACTAGCCGCTGTAGGTTCTACCGGTTCCCTTATAAACCTTCTTATAAATCTTTTTACAGGTCTTTCTGTTGGAACAAACGTTGTTGCCGCAAATTATTACGGTGCAGGCGACAAAAAAGCGCTTAAAGATACGGTTCATACTGCAATGTTTCTCAGTTTATGGAGCGGAATAATCCTTACAGTAACAGGCGTGCTTCTTGCCCGTCCTATTCTTGTTTTAATGCAGGCACCCGCAGAAGTTCTTGAACTTGCAGCCGTCTATTTAAGGATATATTTTGGCGGCATAACTGCTACAATGATTTATAATTTTGGAAGTGCCCTTTTACGTGCAAAAGGCGATACAAGGCGTCCTTTGTATATTCTTTTTATTTCAGGCATTATAAATGTCATTCTAAATCTTATATTCGTAATACCGCTTAATATGGATGTGGCAGGTGTCGGTATAGCAACTGTAATTTCGCAGATTGTTTCGGCTGTATTTGTCGTACTTCTTCTTATTCGCGAACCAGATGAATTTCATTTTGAAGTAAAATCCATGTCTATAAACAGCCACATAATAACAAGAATCATAAAAATCGGACTTCCTGCAGGTTTTCAGGGAATAATGTTTTCTTTTTCAAACGTAATAATTCAGTCATCAGTGAATTCCTTTGGAGCAATTGTTGTTGCAGGAAATTCTGCCGTATGTAATCTTGAAGGTTTTGTTTATACTTCTATGAACGGTTTTTCGCAGGGGGCTTTAACGTTCTGTTCGCAGAATGCAGGAGCGGGAAAAAAAGAAAGAATAAAAAAAGTTGTATGGATTTCTCAGGGGGCTGTAATTGTTATAGGAACATTCCTCAGCCTGCTTTTCCTTTATTTTGCCCCGCAGCTTATCGGTATATACACAAAAAATCCTGCCGTAATTGAATCGGGCCTTGTCCGCTGCAAAATCATTTTTACAACATATTTTCTGTGCGGAACAATGGACTGTATGGCAAACTGCATTCGCGGAATGGGACATTCCCTTATGCCTGTAATCGTAACTTTACTTGGAGCCTGTGCTTTCAGACTGCTGTGGCTTTTTACGGTTTTTCAGATTCCTGCTTTTCATACACCGGTTACAATATTTATGTCTTATCCGCTTTCGTGGCTTTTGACCTATCTTGCGCATATTGTCTGCTATTTTAAAATCACAAAAAAATCAGCACTATGGAAATAAAAACCTCTTTTCTGTAAAATAACATGCATGAATATGGAAGCTTTTGTACTTGGTTGCAGCGGAATGATGCCTTTACCTTACAGGCATCTTACCTCAGTTCTGCTTAGGCGGGAAGGAGACCTTTTTCTTTTTGATTGCGGTGAAGGTACTCAGGTAAGTTTAAGAAGGCTGAACCTCAAATGGAAAAAAATTGATGCAATCTTTATTTCACATACACACGCAGATCATATAACGGGACTTCCCGGAATACTGATGCTTACATCTCAGGTAGACAGAACGGAACCTCTTTATATTTACGGACCTCCGAAAATTAAGGAATACGTAGAGACAAGCCGCCGCGTACTTGATATGTATATCAATTATCCGATTATCGTAAACGAAATTACAGCTCCTTGTGTAGTACATTCGGGTAAGGATTATTATGTCCGGGCATTTCCTCTTGATCATACAAAAGTCTGTGTAGGCTATACTTTGGAAGAACTTGACCGTCCGGGTGAATTTAATCCCGACAAGGCACGTGAACTTGGTGTTCCGTGCGGACCTTTATGGTCTCAGCTGCAGAACGGTTTTGAAGTTAAGGCCGAAGACGGTTCTATAGTAAAGCCTGAACAGGTACTTGGCGCAAAAAGAAGCGGAAGAAAATTCAGTTATGTAACCGATACGCTTTTTAAGCCTTCTATTATTGATAATGTACGCGGTTCCGACTTACTTTTCTGCGAAGGAATGTTTGAGGACGCACTTTTGGATCAGGCAAAGGAAAAAAAGCACATGACTGCAAGTCAGGCAGCAACAATCGCAAGAGATGCTGATGTAAGGCGTATGTGCATGATTCATTACAGCCCGCGTTATACCGACAGGGATTTAAAGATTCTTCTCGATGAAGCCTGCCGTGTATGGCCAAAAGCCGAGCTTTCAAAAGACCGTATGCATATCGAAATTCCATATATTGACTGACATATATTGACTGACGTTTATTGCCAAAAATGATAGAAATTGAAAATTTTTCGAAAAAATATAATCTGCATGATAAAAACTTTTCAGTAAAGAATGTCTGCATAAGGGTAAATGACGGACAGATTGCAGCGCTTCTGGGACCGAACGGTTCTGGAAAATCAACGCTTATAAAGTCTGTCTGCGGTTTTCATTATCCGACGGAAGGATATATAAAACTTTCTTCACCGGACGGGCAGCATTCCGAACTTAACGCTTCAGATTTAACTGGAAATCCGATGCAGTTGTGCGGTTATGTTCCTGAAAAAGCAAATCTTCCTCAGAATATGTACGTATATAATTTCCTTTATGAAAAGGCATCGTGTCATAAAAATATAACGGAGCCACAAAAAACTGTAAATGAAATAATAAAATCCTTTTCTCTGGAAGATGCAGCATCAAAAAAAATCTCAGGGCTTTCAAAAGGTTTTCAGCAGAGGGTTTCGTTTGCACAGGCACTCATTCATAATCCTTCAAATTTAATCCTTGATGAACCTTTTTCAGGATTAGATCCGGCTCAGTCTGCAAAAATAAGGGATTCTATAAAACGACTGGCAGCAAAAAGGTCAATACTCATTTCTACTCACAATTTTGCAGAAATAAGGGACATCTGTTCAAAAATTTATATATTGAATAAAGGTCTTATTGTTGCCGAAGGAACAGAAAGCGAAATCCTTAAAAAAACAGGGGCTTCAACTTTGGAACAGGCATTCATCACCCTTACGGGAAATAGTTCAGAAGAGGTGAATTCTTAAATGACGGTGTATTTTGTAGCAGGTATTTTATTTTCAGTTTTTACATCCGCTGATTTTTTTCTAAGGAGAGCCTTTTTTTATGGAGGAGGAACGACAGATTTAACTGCATTTTTTTCTTCCGTTCCGTATGTGTGCATAATAATAATTCCTGTTATCTGTCTTAGAAATTCAAAAGATTTATACAGTGCCTTTATACCTCTTGGTGCCGTAAAAAAAATCTTAAAAAGATACCTAAGGCTTCTTTGCGTATTTGCGGTTATGACTGCAACGCTTTTGATTCCGTGCATAATAGTAGGTTTTTGCGGTCAGGTAGATGCGGGACAGATTTTTGTAAGCCTTCTGTTCCTTATATTTTATGGTTCTGCTGCAATTGCTTTATGTATTTTTACGGGAAGCCTTTTTTCTTCAGTTCCTGTCTATCTTATTGTTTCTGCAACGCTGCTTGCCCTTGTTAATAGTGCACATCTTCTGCCATTGTATGCTTCTGTTCCGTCTTTTATTACTGAATTAGCGCGTGCAGTAAGTTTTGCCTGGCATTTTGATTCAGCTTCAAAAGGTCTTGCAGATTCCCGCGATTTTGTGTTTTTTGCATCTTCAACCTGTATTTTTCTGTATGCAGCATTTTTACGCGAGGAAGCGGTTCGCGGCCGTATTTTTTCTAAAAAAGCAAAATATTCAATTGCAGTAAATTTCCTTATTCTTCTTATGCTGCTGTTTGATTTTGGAAAAATATATACACGTCTTGATTTCTCAAAATCAAAAATGTATTCGGTTTCAAAATACACAAAAAATCTTTCTCAAAAACTGGATTCTCCGCTCAAAATTACATATTACAGATCTTCTTCTCTTGTAAAATATTATCCGCAGGTTCGAAATATTACTGATTATCTTGAATCTTATGCTTCAGAAAACAAAAACATTTCATTTATGATTAAAAATCCAGATAAGGATGAACGTATTCTTAAACAACTTGAAAACTGGGAAATACCAAGCCAGCAGCTTCGTACCGTAACAGATACGTCTTCTCAGTTTATAACGGTTTATTCTGCAATAATTCTTGAATACAACGGACTTATTCAGGCAATTCCGTTTATACTTTCTTCCGAAAACCTTGAATATGATCTTGCAGTTCGACTTATGCAGTTAATAAGCCGTCGTCAGCGAATTGTGAATGTAATTATTGGCAACGGCATGACTCTTTCTGAAGATTACGGCTATCTTGTACCGTGGCTCAATTCTCAGGGCTTTATATGCAATTATATTGACTTGCAGAATGAAAATTTCAGTGCGGAACTTGAAAAATGCAGGGGACCTCTTCTTATAATCGGAGATTCTGAAATTCTTGTAGAAAAGGCAATTGCAATAGAAAATTATCTGCTTTCTGAATATGGAAATGCATTTTTTGCAGTAAGCCCGTTCAGCGTGAATATACAGGACGACTGGAACTTAAAAAGGAATTTAAATACGAATATAATTGAAATTCTTGAAAACTGGGGCGTTGTTTTTAAGGATGATTTGACGGCAGATTTAAGCTGTTCAAGAATTCAGCTTTATACACAGGATGAAACGTCTATTACGGGACAGACGGACACCCGTTTCGTTAATTATCCAATGTGGATTAATATTCCGCCGCAGGAAAATTCTAAAAACGGTCTTACATTTTTCTGGCCGGCAGCCATTGAACTTGGAGAAAATGCCTCTGCATATTTACATACAAGCGGAACGGCGTTTAAGATGCCTGTAAGCCGTTCTGGAGAAAAACTTATAGAAACAAATCCTTTTTATGTTCAGATGTCTTCAGATAAATATGGTTCATATCCTGCAGCAGCCTTTGTTTCTGGAAATCTTAACGGATATTTTACAAACGGAACAAGCAGCAGGGCAAAGGCAATTGTAGTTCCTGACCAGTATTTTGTTAATTCACTTATGACAGGGTATAACAGCAGCGATTTTTCTGATTACCGGGGTTTTGAATTTCTGGCAAATGCATTGTTAAAGCTTAATGGAGAAGAAGAACTTGCGCGGCTTCATGACAAGCACAATTACAGTACTGAACTTACAAAACTTACGGATAAGGCTGCCGTTCAAAAAATGAAGAATCTAAGTTATGCAGTAGTTTTCGTAATATGTCCTGTTATTGCAGTGTTGATTTTGATTATTCTTCTTTTAAAAGAAAAGAATCTTTATAAAAGGTTGTATGATGAACGCTTTGTTAATGAAAATGAAAAAAAATAATTTCCTTGCCTTAAGGTTTATTATTTTAATAATTCTTATATTGATTTTTATTTTTCACGCATTTATAAAAAAACAGGATTCGCGAAAATCTGTAAGAACTGCATTTATAAATCCAAAATATTTTCAGACTGTAAACTGTATAAGGCTTCAAGATTCTAAAAAGGGTATAGTCCTTATAAAATCAAACGGAGTTTGGTTTGTTTCAAGCCTGTATGATTATAATTCATATTCTTCAAAAAACACAGAAACGGCCATTCTTCCATCTGATGCACTTCCTGCTAATGCTCAGACTGTAGATTCCTTTCTTAAAGAGCTTACAAAAATCCGCGAAATCTATCAGGTATCTGCTTCTCCTGTAGATTATGATTATCATCTTAATGCAGAAAGTGATGATTATTTAATGGTTTCATATACTGCCGGGGAACTGAATAACGATATTATTTTTGGAAAATATGATTTTTCCGGGATAAACAGATATTTTAAGGCTTCTTCAAAAACTGTATACGAAACTGATACAGAACTTGATTCATTTCTTTCGGTTTCAAGCCAATTCTGGAGTGAACCGTATCTTATTTCCCATATTATGGCAAATACTTCTCAGGATTCAATTCAGCGTCTGGAATGCCTTTTGAATTCAAAAAATGAGGCTCTGTCAGCAACTCTCTCTTTTGATATGCCTTCCGATATACCTGCAAGAAAAATCCTTACTCCGTCCTCCAATGAGTTTGAACATAAATGCAGCTCGCTTCTAGAATTACGCCATGGAGATATTTCAGGCATTCCAGAAATTCATGATGATATGATTCCTGAAATGAAAGTTCAGGTTGATTTTGGTTCAAAGCAGCGGATTTTTATGGATTTTTTCAGGTTTGAAGAAAAGTCATCTCAGACTGATTATTATATCGTCCGCATGAAATATAAAGACAATATGGTTATTTATGAAAGAATCAGTTTCTGGACATACTCAAAACTTGTCGAAATTCTTTTTAAATCATAATAAAATCAGCGAAAGAACGTTGTAACAGAAGTGAGCGCATATTCCCGGATAAATGCTTCCTGTTTTTTTAAAGCATAACCGGAGAATAAAATGCGCAAGGGCCGCATTCAGCACGGAAAAAATTCCCATATAAAGATGCGCAAATGAAAAACATGCAAGAACGGCAAATGCACAAATATATCGGACAACTTTATTTTTAAAAAACAGATTGCATTGTTCAGGAAGATACCATCGGTAAATAATTTCCTCGTAAAAAGCAGAAAACGCAAAGGTAAGTATGCAGAAAAGCCATTCCTTAAAATTCTCTGGAGTTTTTACCGAAGCCTGAAGGTCAATTGAAGCCGAGGTTTTTATAACAGAAAGTGCCTTTATAAACAGGGAAATGCAGAAAAGAATGCACAGAACAAAAAAAGCAGGAAAAACATATTTGTAGGTAAATCCAAGTTTTGTAAATTCAGGCTGCTTAATATTTTGATTTATTGTTTTTTCAAGCAGTAAAAAAAGTATTACGGCATAAAAAAACTGTATCAGTCTTGAAAAAGGAAAGGTCCAGTAAAAATTTACGCCTTCAGATAAAACTGTATTGTTCAAAACAGGAATTAGTGGAGGAAGAACAAAAAAGATAATCGTACAGATAAAAATTGAAATTTGCAGAAATAATAAATGTAACTTCATAGGATTTATGATATAATTCTTAAAGTATTTAAGAAATTATAAACTATATTGAGGTTTTTGTGTATATAATAATCGTTCTGATACTGCTTTTATTCGTACTGGTCGCATCGTTTCTTTTATATTCAAAAATTCGTGAAAAACTGAATTTTTATGTCACTGGTTTGGATAACGGTTTTTCTCTTGGCGATTTGAATCTGCTTTGGAAAGTTTCTCAATTATGTAATCTGGAACAGCCGACGGCACTTTTTTATTCAATACAGTCGCTTTCAAGATGTATGAATCAGATTACAACTCAGAGTGTTGCAGATGGAACTAATAATACACCGAAAACCCAGCAGCTTATTTCAAAACTGTTTGATTACCGTACCAAAATTCAAAATAAGGCTGATGATAAAAAAGGCCTTGATTCAACACGCGGATTGTCCGAAGGCCAGAAATTAAGCGTTATTTTTCCTGGAAGAGGCGTATTTTTATCGGAAATCGTAAATAATGGAAAAAATATCGTAATTTCAGTTCCCCGCAGGAATAATTTAATTCCTTTTGATACTCAGGAATGGGTCGGACATACCATAAACGTATATTTATGGCGGGCAGGAGATGCCAGATATGTATTTGATTCAACTGTTCTGGATAAGGCAGTTTTTCTTGGAAAACCTGTATTACTTTTACAGCAGACAGAAAATCTTTTAAGGACTCAGAAACGTAAGGCAGTTCGTGCAAAGTGCGATATGGAAGCTCAACTGTTCATAATAAAAGAAAAAACTACAAATTATGATACCATTGAAACAAAAAATGGTTATAAATGCAGGATAGAAGATATATCTGAATCAGGGGCTCTTGTGCGTATTGGCGGAAAAGGTGTTGCGAATATTCAGATGAAGCTTCAGTTTACGATAAATAAAATGCTTATCGTAATGTTCGGAGAAATAAGGAATGTTGAATTCAATGAAGAGCAGAATCAGTCTCTGCTGCATTTTGAATGTACGCATCTTAATCCTGTAATGAGGAATGAAATTTTGAGTTTTGTTTATCAGATTCTGCCTGACCACGATAAAGAAATAATGGATGCCCTTACGATGGTCGGTGAGGATGAAAAAAACACTCAGGAGGGAAATTCACAGAATCCTTCGGAGACGGACGAAACTAAAAAAACGGATGAAACAGTGGCAGATGGCACGAATGCTGAAAATACCGCTTCTGATTCCCAGCTGAATGGAAATCCGACACAAGGCATTGCTGCAGAAAATAAGGCAGCGGCCGAAACTGCTTCTGATAATAATGAAAATAAACCTGTAGAAGAAAAAACGCTTTCTGAATTGCTGAAGGAAAAAACAACAGAAAAAGCTTCAAGTCAAATGACACAAGAGAGCACAGATGCTATAATTTAAGGAAAATAGGAACTGAATATGAA
>CAMOWQ010000028.1 GCA_946628495.1 uncultured Treponema sp.
TTTGCAAGCGCAATAATCTCACCATCTTTGTCACTCATAAGAAGTTTTGATGCAGCAGTATTTCCGTCACTAATGCAAACAGAAACCGTCCATTCATGTCCGACTTCCAGGGTATCTATAGAAAAGGATTTCTTGTCGGCTGCTACTGTTCCCGTTACATCCGTCATCTCGTCTGCTGTTGCCTTAACAAAATAATATATTGTCGCAGGTAACTCAGGAAATGCAGTGCGAGAATCCCCAGCCGCACCCCTAAGGAATTCTGCAACTTCCGCAGGAACCGCTCCAGAAAAACCGATTCGTCCTGTTATGTTTATGTATTTTTTTGCCGAATGAGTTCCGTCCGTTCCCTGCTGTCCGTCATCTGAATATCTGTTACCAAAAATATGTCCGCAAGAATTGAATACTATTATTGAAAATGTAAGGAATACTATTAGAATTGGAATTTTTAATTTAATATTCATAAATGCAACCTTATTATTTTATCATTCATATATATTTTTGACAAATAATTTATATTTCCCAACATTTTGACAAACTGTTGCAGACTTTTTCTGTATTCCTCTTACTTTCCGTTTATATCCTATATTTTCTTAAAAATGCGTGAAAAAATAAAAAAAAACTATCTTTATCCAAAGTTCAGATTTATAATAATAAAGATGATGGTTCTAAAATGAAAAAAATCGGAGTGATTGTTACAACATTCAACATCGAGTATAACACGGAATTTCTGAACGGCATTTTTGATTTTTTTAATGGAAAGGATATCTGTGCAGTCATTTCTCAGACAAAGCTGCCTCACAGCACTATCGGAGCATACGACTATCAATACTGGAGTTGTACAGATTTACTTTCTTCTGATGACATAGACGCTCTTATTGTACCAAGCGGCGTTTATTGTGCAGGAATGGATCAGAACCTTCTTGAAAACGAACTCAAAAAATTCGGCAACCGTCCAATAATTTCCAATGCAATTCCACTGAATCTGCCAAATTGCTATACAATCCTTTCAAACTGCCAGAAATCATATTATGACATTATTAAACATTTAAAACAGGAACACGGATGTCGTAAAATTGCCTTTATGTCTGCAAACAGGACAAAATCAAAAGAAGCTGTAGAACGATACGAATCTTTTATTCAGGCAATGGTAGCAAACAAACTAAAATTCGACTCAAAGAATTTGTTTGATGGAAACTTTACGGATTTTCAGGCAGAAAAAGCTTTACACGAAGTATTAAAATCAAAAAAAGATTTGAACTTTGATGCAATTGTATGTGCAAATGATATGATGGCCGTTGGCTGCTACAGGGTTTTTAATGAATTGGGAATTTCCGTTCCAGATGATGTAAAAGTTATCGGTTATGATGATGCACATTTTGCAAGTTATTCGCGCCCACGCCTTTCCACCATAAATCAGAATATTTATACTCAGGGATATAATTGTGCAAAAATCGCTTACGATTTAGTAAAAGGAAAAGAAATCAGCCGAACGACCTATTCAGATTTACATATAAAATTCAGGCAATCTTGCGGGTGTATTCCAGTATCAAATTTGGAAAATATTTATAAAACAACCGAAAACACAATAGAAAGCGAAACCAGCGACAAACTTTCAAGGCTTAATCAGTATATGAATGACCTTGAAGAAAAAAACAATATCATAACGCTGCTTGATATACTAAAAACATCAAATACCTTACGACAATTTTATTACAACCTAAAATATATAGTACGTTTGTGTTCAATGGCAAATATGCAGATAAATCTTTGCCCAAATCCTGTTTACCTCGATTCAGAAGAAAATTTTGTAATGCCAAAAACAATGCAACTCTATATGTACACGGACAGAGAATTAAATATAGAAGACTTTAATCCTTCCGTTCAATTTGATCCGCATGAAAATATTTTTTCTTCCCGTGAACTTATGGAAAATGCAGGCATTTACATTGCACAACCGATTTTTTCAGGCGAAACAAAATACGGATATCTTTTATGTAAAGTAACTCAAAGCAAATTTTCTGATTACAGCGTATATCTAAAAATAATAATCAATTCGATTGCAGCCGCCATAGAGTATACGACAAAATTATTGGAAGCCGAAAAACTTTCAGACAAATACACGGAACTTCAGAAAAACAACACGCTTCTTTCTCAGCAATCTAAAACAGATGATTTAACAGGCGTATATAACCGGCGCGGCTTTTTTGAAATGGGGCAACGCAGTCTTGATATTGTTCAGGAAATGGAACATGCGGGCATTATCTTCTACATTGACATGGACAATCTTAAGATTATAAATGACACCTACGGCCACGAAACCGGAGATAAAGCAATTAAACTTACTGCCAAAATTCTTAAGAATGTATTTCCTTCCAATGATGTAATTGGCAGACTTGGCGGAGATGAATTCGGTGTTGTTGCAGCTGGTATGATTATAGAAGAAACGCCCGAAATACGTAAAAAACTTGATGAAGAATGCATAAATCAAACAAAACTGAATTCTCTGCCCTACAACCTTTCCGTAAGCGTTGGTTATGCAGACCTTGCAACTTCATCTTCTTTAAAACAATTAATGTCTCTTGCAGATTCAATGCTTTATGAAGAAAAACGCCGCAAGCATAAAAAACGTCATCGAAAATAGAAATAACGGCTAATGATTTTTTAGGAGAATCATAAACTATGGTAAACGTAAAAGGAAAATGGGCTCTTGTAACAGGAGCAAACAGAGGTATTGGCTATAGAATTGCAAAATTTATGGCGGAAAAGGGCTGCAATCTTATTCTACACAGCCGCTCGCTTGAACATACAGAAAAAATACTTGCCGAAGTTCGCGCAATGGGCGTAGAAGCTTATGATATTGCAGCAGAATTGAGTGACCTTTCGCAGGTTGAAACAATGATGAATGAAATTGAACGCCACGGAAAACCTGTTGATATTATTTTTAATGATGCGGCTGTTCAAATTGCATACCGCACAGATTATTATAAGACTCCCGCAGAAGATTACGAAAAAAGTTTTGTAATTAACACAATTGCTCCAATGATGATTTGCTACCGATTTATTCCCAAAATGATTGAACGCGGATGGGGACGTGTTATCAACACAACAAGCGGAATCCGGAATGAACCTGAACAGGCCGGTTACAGTGCAAGCAAGGCGGCTTTGGATAAAGTTACCGCTGATATTGCCGGCAAACTCGATGGAACTGATGTATGCATAAATCTTACAGATCCGGGTTGGTGCAGGACAGACCTTGGAGGTCCAAATGCTCCTAACGATCCTGACAGTGTAATACCAGGCATTGTTGTAGGCGCATTCATTGACGATAAAAAAAGCGGACGAAATTTTACAGCTCAGTCTTTTACGGGCCTCAGTCTTGAAGAAGCCGTAAAGAAGGCCGAAGATTTTCCGCAGCTGTTTAGATAGATTTTATAATCTCAGTTTCGCATAAATCTTACGTCGCTTTGATCTTGTGCCGTTCCAATTACTTTTACACCATAATATGTCATAAATTACATATTGACAAAGAACTTTTTTCTTTTTATATTTTAGTAGTTCTTTTTAGAAACACTAATCACTCAAAGGCGGGAAGATGGATTCTGTAATTATTGAAAATCTTATTTCATTTGGTCTTACAAGACAGGAAGCAGCAATCTATCTTGAGCTTTTAAAACACGGTGATTTAACCGGGTACGAACTTTCAAAAGAAACCGGCATTTCGCGTTCCAACATCTATTCTTCGCTGGCAGGACTTGCAGAAAAAGGTGCAGCCTGTCTTATAGAAGGCGAATCCACAAAATACACAGCAGTAACGATGCAGGTTTTCATAGAAAACACTTTAAGAGAACTTGCAGAAAAAGGCGATTTTTTAAAACAGCATGCACCCGCAAAAATCGAACAGTCTACAGGTTATATTACTGTTACCGGTGCAAAAAATATCCGCAATAAAATACGTCAAATGATTAACGAAACAAAACTGAGGCTTTATTTTATGGCACCGGCAGAAATTGTGCTGGAATTTTCAGAAGAACTAAAGGCTTTGGTTACTGGCGGAAAAAAAGTAGTGATTCTATCAGACGGTTTTGAAACAGACGGGGCAATCATTTACAAAACAGAAATTGAACCGCATCAGATAAGGCTGATTACAGATTCGGCTTTTGTACTGACAGGCGAACTTACCGACGACGAGCATGACACTTGCCTTTATTCAGGGCAGAAAAACCTTGTTGCGGTTATGAAAGAGGCATTAAAAAACAAAATAACGCTTTTGAGCGAAAGGAGTAATATATGAAAATTGGTATTTTAGGTTATGGTAATCTTGGTAAAGGTGTTGAAGCTGCAGTAAAGCAGAATCCTGATTGTGAATTAACAGCAGTATTTACACGCCGCGACCCTTCAACTGTAAAAATTCTTACAGCAGGCGTTCCTGTTTACAATGTTTCTGATGTAGAAAAACACAAGGACGAAGTTGATGTTCTTATCATTTGTGGAGGTTCTGCTACTGATCTTCCAAAACAGACTCCAGAATACGCAAAATATTTCAACGTAATCGACAGTTTCGATACACACGCAAAAATCCCTGAACACTTTGCTAATGTTGATAAAGTTGCAAAGGACTTTAAGCATACAGCACTTATCAGCTGCGGTTGGGATCCAGGCCTTTTCAGTCTTGCCCGTCTTTATTCAAACTGCATTCTTCCAAACGGCAGCGACTATACTTTCTGGGGAAAAGGTGTTAGCCAGGGACACTCAGATGCTATCCGTCGAATTGAAGGTGTAAAAGATGCAAAGCAGTATACAGTTCCAGTTCAGGCTGCATTGGATGCTGTTCGCTCTGGAAGTAATCCTGAATTGACAACACGCCAGAAGCACACACGCGAATGTTTTGTTGTTGCAGAAGAAGGTGCAGACAAGGCTCGCATCGAAAAAGAAATTAAAGAAATGCCAAACTACTTTGCTGATTATGACACAACAGTAAACTTCATCAGCGAAGAAGAATTGAAGAAGAACCATTCAGGCATTCCACACGGAGGATTTGTAATCCGCTCTGGAAAAACCGGCTGGGACAACGAATATAACAACGTAATTGAATACAGCCTTAAACTTGATTCAAACCCTGCATTCACATCAAGCGTACTCGTTGCTTATGCCCGTGCAGTTTACAGAATGAACAAAGAAGGCAGTCTCGGTTGTAAGACAGTATTTGATGTAGCACCAGCTTATCTTAGCCCATTGAGTGGTGAAGAGATTAGAGCTCACTTGTTATAGTTTGGTATTAGCTGTTAGCAAGGAGGGGCGTTGCGGGGGTGTCCCCCGCTGGAAGGGGTAGCGGAAGCCGTGGCAATCTGTATTTCATCGGCAGTTTGTTGTACGGCTTTCTGGAGTTTTTAAGAAAAACTCCCTGCAATTGCTACGGCTGGAGCGAGGGGGAGACTTCCCCCTCCCAAAAGGAGAAATAAAAAATGAATTCATTTATCGAAGAATCAAACTTTTTTGAAGGCAACGACCCGGAAAAAATTGCCCAGGAATACGGCACTCCGGTTTATGTTTATAACGAAAAGATTTTACGCACCAGAATGGATGCAGTTGCAAAGGTAATTACAAAATATCCTTACACTGCAAACTATTCTGTAAAAGCAAACACAAATATTCACATTCTTAAACTTGCGCTCGAAGAAGGTAACAACTGTGATGCAATGAGCGTTGGCGAAATTCAGATGCTTTTGAAGGCTGGTTTCCCGACCGAACGCATTTTCTTTGTTCCAAACAACGTAAGTGCAGAAGAAATGCAGTTTGCAATTGACCACGGCATTATGACCAGCTGCGATTCTCTTGCTCAGCTTGAACTTTACGGTTCGTTGAACAAGGGCGGAAAAGTTGCTGTTAGAATTAATCCTGGAGTTGGCGCTGGACATCACGAAAAAGTTGTTACTGGCGGTAAGAAAACCAAATTTGGAATTTCTGAAGAATTTATTCCTCAGATTTTTGAGATTGCTGCTAAATATGATTTGACGATTGCAGGAATTAATCAGCACATCGGTTCGCTTTTTATGGATCCACAGCCTTATCTTGATGCTGTTTCTAACTTGCTTCGCATTGCTTTGCAGTTTAAGGATTTGGAATTTGTTGATTTTGGCGGCGGTTACGGTATTCCTTACCACAAGCTTGATGACGAAGCTGTATTCCCAATGGAAGATTTTAAGAAGCGTCTTGAACCGATTCTGGACGACTTTGTTGCAAAATACGGACGTGCACCGCTTTTCAAGAGCGAGCCTGGCCGTTTCTGTGTTGCAGAAGGCAGCGTAATTCTTGGCCGTGTACATGCTGTTAAGCACAATAACGGAAAAACATTCGCCGGAACAGATATCGGTATGAACGTGCTTGTTCGCCCAAGTATGTACGACAGCTGGCATGATATCGAAGTTTTGCGCGAAGGTAAGGTTGTTAGCCGTGATTCTTTGATGGAACAGACTGTAACCGGTAACATTTGCGAAAGCGGCGACCTACTTGCTAAGGACCGACAGTTGCCTGAAATAAAACGCGGTGATTTGGCTTGCGTTTTGGATACAGGCGCTTATGGTTGGAGCATGTGTTCAACTTACAACAGCCGCCCTCGTCCTGCAGAAGTTTTAATCTGTAAAGACGGAAGCGTAAAAGTTATCCGCCGCCGCGAAACAATTGAAGATTTGATGAGATTGTTCTAACGCGGATAATATAGAATCGGTGTGTTGAATTGGTATATCGAGCTTGTATATCAAACCAATTGGACAATACTAAATAAATATTCCGTGAAATTCCCGGATGCAGCAAGCAGAACCAAGCGTTTTGATAAATGACTGCTCCGGGGATTTTTTTTATTTTTTTCTATAACCTATTGACAAAGTAGGTAATCAACTGTATAACAATAAACATAAACCTACTATGTTAGTGGGTAGCGCGCACAAAAAGAATATTTAAGATTTACCGTCAATCGGGAAAAAGGAGATTAATATGGCAAAATTCGATAACTTTCACTTTGAAACAAAACAACTTCATGTAGGACAGGAAGAAGCTGATCCAGTAACAGATTCACGTGCAGTTCCTATTTATCAGACAACTTCGTATGTTTTCCACAATTCAAAGCACGCTGCAGACCGCTTTGGCCTTGCAGACGCAGGAAACATTTACGGCCGTCTTACAAACTCAACACAGGAGGTTTTTGAAAAACGCATTGCAGCATTGGAAGGTGGTGTTGCAGCTTTGGCAGTAGCTTCTGGTGCAGCAGCAATTACATACACAATTCAAGCATTGGCACAGAAAGGTGATCATATCGTAGCACAAAAAACAATCTACGGTGGTTCATACAATCTTCTTGCACACACATTGCCACAGTTTGGAGTAAGCACAACTTTCGTAGATGCACACAATCTTAAAGAAGTTGAAGGCGCAATCAAACCAGAAACAAAGGCAATCTACCTTGAAACCTTAGGAAATCCAAACAGCGATATTCCAGACATCGACGCAATTGCAGAAATTGCCCACAAACACGGACTTCCACTTGTAATCGACAACACATTCGGAACTCCATACTTAATCCGCCCAATTGAACACGGAGCAGACATCGTAGTTCACTCTGCAACAAAATTCATTGGCGGACACGGAACAACACTCGGCGGTATTATCGTAGATTCTGGTAAGTTCGACTGGAAAAACGCAAAATCTGCTGACGGTCAGCCAAAATACGCTCCAATCGCCGCTCCTAACCCAAGCTACCACGGAATCAGTTTTGCAGATGCAGTAGGACCAGCAGCATTTGTAACATATATCCGCGCAATCCTTCTTCGTGACCAGGGTGCTTCAATTTCTCCGTTCAACGCATTCCTCCTATTGCAGGGAACAGAAACTTTGAGCCTCCGTCTTGACCGCCACGTTGAAAATACAAAGAAGGTTGTTGAATTCTTGAGCAAGAATCCAAAAGTTTCAAAAGTAAATCATCCAAGCTTGCCAGACCATCCGGATCATGCACTTTACACAAAATATTTCCCTAATGGCGGCGCTTCAATCTTTACTTTTGAAATTAAAGGCGGAAAAGAAGCAGCATGGAAGTTTATCGACAATCTCGAAATTTTCAGCTTGCTCGCAAATGTTGCCGACGTTAAATCTCTCGTAATTCATCCGGCTTCTACAACTCACAGTCAGCTTAGCGATGCAGAACTTGCAGACCAGGGCATTACTCAGAGCACAATCCGTTTGAGCATTGGCACCGAACATGTAGACGACATTATCGCCGATTTGCAGAAAGGTTTTGACGCAATCTAAAAGTTGAATTATACGTGGGCAACGAGTTTGTCTAAATACCCGCGAAAAGTTTGTGTGAGCAAGAGCACGTTCCAATGGGGCGTTCCGGCAACAAGTTGCCGTCGGCGCTTCCAGGGCCCGCTAACGCTCGGTCTACAAAAATGGCTGGCAGAAATATTTCTGTCAGCCATTTTTGTATCCTTGCCTTCAGCAACCCTTCCAGTGCCTAACGCAGATTATTATAAAACAGACAAAGAGTACTCCCCTGCCCTTCTGTTTCTAATCCAAACGGAATTTCTGTAACTGAACAACTCCGCCACCTTTATATGTAAAATACAAAGCTTTTATTCCATCTGGAATTTTTACAGTTGTTTTTCGTTCTTCCCAGAAATTTGTATAATCACATTTGATTGTTCCAAGAACAGGGCCATTCCATTCTGTACGGATTTCGAAATTTCCCCAGCCGTATCCGCGAACAGTAAGACCAATTTCGTGAACGTCCTTAAAATCAAAATACTTAAAGCCGACAGTTGCTCCGTCTTTTATATTCACGATATAGCCGTTTTCTTCATCACCGTCACGTCCATCCTGAACAATTTTAGGGCATCCTTCACCGCCAACATACATACTTGGTTTTTCAGCCATAAACATATTACATGCAATATAAGCAGAATACTCACCCTTTCCTTCCAGAGCACCACCGTTTAAACCGCAGGATGTTATTTCAACCTGAGCAATCGATCCATCAGAAGCAATTTCTATAGGCTCAGCACAATCCTGCCTGCTGTACCAGGTTCCGTTTGTATGCCTGTGATAAAAAATATAATATTTTCCGTTAATTTTTTCAAAACCGCCGTGATTATTCGCACCGTAAGCTGTCGGCATCAAGGCATCTTTATAAGAAGAAATTCCAACATCACAGTTACTTACAATAACACCAGCATATTTAAATCCATCTGTAGGATTCTTACTCATAGCATAACAAAGTTCATGCATTACTTGAGATGAATAAACAAAATAATATGTATCGCCAACTTTTCTTATAGACGGAGCTTCAAAAAAAGCATGGTCTTTAAATCCAGCCCAGTTTTCTACAGAAGCAAGTACATACGGATTTGTACCTCCTGCACGTTTCTGCTGTTCCAATGCTGCAGCCTCAGCTTCTTTTTCTGGCAATGCATAGCAGTCACCCGGTACTATAACAGAAGGTTCTTTTTCTACAGTAAGCATGTCTTTTCCAAGAACAGTTGCCATTGCACCAATTCTGTCCGTCATGTGATTTCCGCTAAAACCTGTATAAAGATAAGTTACATCACCTTCGGTAAGAACGGCAGGGTCAAACTGCGGCATATCACCTTTACGGTCGCCAAGTCTTGTTCCATCCTTATAATGAACATAACCGTAAAATTCATATTTTCCGGCAGGCGTATCGCAAACGGCAACAGAAACAAAACCAACCTTATCAAGAACATAATAAAGATAGTAACGTCCATCCGGTCCCTGCGTTACATCTGGAGCATAAAGAACCATTCTTCCGTCCTGTGCAGGATCCTGATTCTTCTTATAAATTACCCCTTCATAACGCCAGTCTTTTAAATCATTAACAGGAGCAGAATAGCATACATAATCGCCCGTACAAAATACACATCCGTTAAATTCATCATGAGAACCAAAAACATAAACCCGGTCTCCAAAAACGTGTGGCTCGCCGTCCGGAACATATTCCCAGCTTGGCATATACGGATTAAAACATTGCTTTTTCATAAAATTACCCCTAAGATTTATTAGTTTTTGTTTTCTGCTCTCCTGCTTTTTATTATATCATAGATTTGTGATATTAAAATCGCACCGAACATCAAACTGCATCCTAAAATTTCGCGGCCTGTAAGTTTTTCATGAAGTATGATTGCAGCAGACAAAACTGCAAAAACAGACTCCATACACATAAGTAGAGAGGCAATTGTCGCTTCGCAGTATTTCTGCCCGATAATCTGCAATGTATAGGCAATTCCGCAGCTCATTATACCTGAATATAAAATTGGAAGAGCTGCTGCTTTTAAAGAAGGCATGGAAGGTTCTTCAAAAATGAACATCAAAATCAGCGTAATAATGCCGGAGGTATAAAATTCAACACAAGAAAGTTTTATTCCGTCACATTCAGGGGAAAATTTTTCAATCATCAGAATCTGAATAGTAAAAAAAATCGAACAGATAAAAGCAAGAACATCGCCTTTATTCACTGCTCCAATTCCACCGCCTGTAAAACTTAAAAAATATAATCCTATAAATCCGGTTACGATGCAGAGCCATACAACAACAGGAATTTTCTTCTTAAAAAAAAGCCCAACGAGAGGAACAAAGAACATATACATCGCCGTAATAAAAGCAATTTTTCCTGCTGATGAATAATAAAATGCAAACTGCTGAAAATTCGTTGCAACAAAAAGAACTATACCAAGCATAATTCCATATTTAAGCGTTTTTTTATCTGCCACTTTCTTTTCAGCAAGCTGCTTTTCATCCAGTTTACGATTTTCAAAAAAATCACGCACAAGAATAATTGGAACAAGAAAGGTTGCACCAAGAACTGTACGTACGCCCATAAACGTGAATGCCTGAACAGATTCCATGCCAACACTCTGCGAAACAAAGGAGGTTCCCCAGATAAAAGCTGTGAGCAATAAAATCAGAACACCTTTAAGCTGAGTTCTGGAATTACTCATCCGAAGCCTCCGTTTTAACAGGAGAAACTTGTTTTCCGGAAATTCCAGCTTCATCAGCCTTTATAGACGACGTTTTTCCATCTCTGGTAAACGCGCGTTTTAATAAAACAGGAACGAGCATTGAAGAAACAATAATTAAAAGGATTACAGACGTAAAATATTCAGAATCGATAAGTCCGCTAGAAAGACCTTTTGTCGCAACAATAAGGGCAACTTCACCACGAACCATCATACCAATACCAATCTGCCAGCATTCTTTCCATTTAAAACCTAAGGCTTTAGAAATTCCGCCGCATCCTATAATTTTCGAAAGGCATCCTACAATTACAAAGGCAATTGAAAAAGCCATAAGTTCGCCCGAAAGTCCAGAAAGGTCTGTTTTTAAACCAATGCCTGCAAAGAAAATCGGACTGAAGAACATATAAGAATTAATATCGATTTTAGATTCCATGTAAGACGCATCATGAAGATTACACAAAACAATACCTGCAATGTATGCGCCTGTAATATCCGCAATACCAAAGAATTTTTCAGCACAATAAGCAAAAATCAAAGCAACGCCAAGCGCATAAATTGGAATTCTGTGAGAGCGAGGATGTCTTCTGTCGTACCATTTAAAAAGTTTATAAACAATAAATCCTACAACAAGGGCACATAAAAAAAATAAAATTGTCTTTATTATAATAGAAAAATATCCGCCTTTTCCCGAACTTACGCCAAGAACAATCGTAAGAACTATAATGCCAAAAACATCATCAATAATTGCGGAACTTACAATTGCCTGTCCTATATCCGTATTAAGTTTTCCAAATTCTTTTAAAACTGCAACAGAAATACTTACAGAAGTTGCCGTTAATATAGTTCCGACAAATACACACTTAAAGAATTCCGGAGAACCAAATGAATGAAATCCCCAGAAACAGCATGCCATTATAGTTCCCATAATAAGAGGAACAATTACTCCACAGGCCGCTATTATTGTAGATTTTACGCCGGATTTTACCAGAGCCTTAAGGTTAGTACTAAGTCCGGCAGAAAACATGATGAGAATTACACCAATTTCTGACATATAGGCAATAAACTGATTTGCCTCATTATAGATGATATTTTCACCAGTTCCGCCATAATTACGAAACCAGGGAATAAAACGTAACAGAAGGCCTGCAACAATCATGCCGGCAACTTCAGGAATGCCTATTTTTCTTGCCAGAATGCCAAAATATTTGGCAACAATTACAATCACTCCTACAGAAAGAAGAATCTGCAGAAGAATCTCCGTGGTGGGTAATGAAGACATTTTATTAACCTCGATAAATAATAGAATACAATTTCAAGCGGCTTTGTAAAAAGCAAAAAGCACGTCAGGGAAACATTAATATATTGTAAACACACGTTAATCTGCAAGACTGTAAACGACAGTAGTAACAACACGAACACGCTTTAAATCTTCAAGACCGGGAGCTGCATCTTCAATAGAAAACAATCCCTGCGATGCGGACTGAATTTTTCCTACCTTACTGCTGCTGTCACGCGCAAACTGTTCAGCGGCTTCCCTCGCATTCTGTGTTGCAAGTGCAATCATTTCAGGCTTAATCTGATTCAAACCGTTAAATTCATAATTCACGCGGGAATCATAATCAGAACGAACAGAAATTCCTTTTCCCATAAGCTCAAGCGTATCGGAAGAAGCCTGCTTTACATTCTCAACTTTAGAAGTCCTTACGAGCAGAGTCTGTTTTGCAACGTATATATAATTGCGTTTTGTTGAATCTATGTAAAGTTCTACAGAAGTATCGGTAATATCTGGAGAAAGAACCGTAAAATCAGTTTCATCAAGTCCATGTGCCTTTAAGAATTCTTCTGCTATCTGAGTCTGATAAATTATCTGTTTCTGAAGATCAGGCAAACTGTTACCGCCAAGGGAAAACGAAAGTTTCCAGACAGCCATATCTGCAGGAACTTCCCTTTCAGCAAGCCCGCGGACACTTACAGTTCTTGATTTAGGTGAAACGTGAACCAATCCTATAGAAAGAATTATGCTTGCCGCTATTACCGACAAGGCTACGATTATCGTTTGAATGATGTTTTTCATTTGTATCTCCGTCGTTCATAGAACGATTTTCAGGATATTTTACAGAAATTCAAATAATTAAGACAGCTGTTTTTTATTAATTTCCCTTAATTATTCATCAGGATGATTCGCCTGTAACCGCATGCAAGCCTCATATTCACTTATGAAAATTGCACCGGGATTTTCGCGTTTTTCCTGTTCTACCTGTTCAAGAATCATCATATATTCGTCAGGATATTTTTCCTTTAATTTGTCAAAAATAAGCTGTGTTTCGTCAATTAATTCTTCTTCCTGCTTAACCTTTGCCGGAAGATTTTTTCTTGGAGCAACTTCGCTTTCCGTACAGATGAAACGGAATCCAAGAAGTTTTTTTCCTTTCGTAAGGGACTGAGCTTCTATTGTAAAACCGACTTTTGCTTCATTTAAAAGTGCAACAGGATCATAAACAACACGTCTTGTAAAATCACAGGTTCGTTTATATTGATTTTTATCAATCATAAAGAGCTGCTTAAGCTGGTCTATTGAATATTCAAAAAACCAGGTTCCTTTTTTGTTGCCGTTTATACCTTTGTTTCCAGAATAAGAAAGTCCAATTTCAAAATATCTGATTGAATATTTGCTGGAAAGTCTTCCAAGAGATGCAAGATCTATTTTGGAATATGCTTTTTTATATTGAACAAGTGCATCGCCCAGGGATTTATTGAATGTAAGAGTAAAAATTTTTGTAGATGGCTGCCACGAAGCTTTATCAAACCAGGTATATTTAAACCAGTCGCCGTTTTCCTGAAAAAGTTTAATCTGTTTTCCACTGATTTTATCAACAGCACTTTCCAAAAGAAGCCGCTGATTTTGTCCGTCAGTTAAATCCAGGGCTTTTATTGCATCTGAAATAGAAAAACTTACTGTATAATCGTCGTCATTTTCAATTTTGTAGGGAATATAAGACATTGCTAGAGCCATCAGTTTTTTTTCTGTTGCCTCTACGTCGTTTATTGAACGGCTTATAATGTTTGGCTGTAAGAGAAAAGTACGGTCTTTTTTAAATTCCTGAGGTGTAAGGGCATCCAGTTCTTCCTTAGAAAAAAGCCCACCCTCGAATATATCATCCATACCGAATATTATAAACGACAAAAATGGTTAATTCAAGTCGTTTTTTTGTAATATGTGAATTTTATCTATTTTTTTTCGTAAATTGAATGGATTTTTGTCGTTCATAATATATCTAATTGATAGAAAAATTTTTTAATGAATAAAATGTAAATTTGACATCCTTATTTATTATTCACTATTATTCTTAATATTCTATTATTACGGCAATATAATTTATTATGCAATAAGGAATTACAAGAATGTTAAACGACTGTTGTACAGTATTGAACGACGCAGCTACAGAACTAAACGACTTACTTACAGAATTGAACGACATACATACAGAAAAAAACGACGTATGTACAATTTCGATTCTTTCTTCTGGTTTTTCTGTATTATGAACGACATATATACAGAAAACTTCAAATCTGCTGTATTTCCGAATCGTTTCTCTAATATTTTATAGAAAGAAGTTATTTTTTTATAGATGAAAGACGGGTTTTTTATGATTTTTTTTTCAAAGAATTTTAGATGTAATTGGTATATTGCTGTATGAACGACGGATGTACAGCAAGTATTCAGTTTTATGAACGACGCATATACAAAATTGTTACGGTTGTATGAACGACATAAGTACAAAATCTTATTAATTTAAAATATATTGTATATATGTCGTTCATAGTTTTAGTGTATATTAAGCAATTCTGCTATGGGTTACCCCATATTTAGCGGTTATAAACGACATATATACAAGCATCAGATTATTCCGCCTTTTGAGATGGAAGCTTCGCCTGAACGCACTTTTCTCATGACATATTCGATGCTCATTTCAATACCAGAATTCATTGTAATTCCGTACTGGCTGAAAAAAGATTTGAATTCATTGCGTTTTCCTTTTGAAAGTCTTGCAATAACTGTGTCGGAATATTTTTTGTCTGATTCTTGAGCTGCCGGCTCACTGGTTTTGAGTTCAGTTCTTGCAGAAAATGAAGTATTCTCCTCTACCCTTTTTTCTGGTTCTATAGTTTTGTGTGGCATTGACATTTCGTGCAGGGTTTGAAGTGCATCTGGAGCAAGTTTGTTTGAAACATCTACCTTTTTAATCTGGCTTTCGTCTTTTCGTGCAATCGGCATTTTATTTTACCTCCTCTGCAAGTTTTTCGAGTTCAGAAGTAACTTCTTTTTTTACGCCTTTTACGTATTGAACAGGAATATGCGCATTTACTGCTCTCTGGAAACTCTGGTCGCTTGGAATTACAAAAAGCTTATATTGAGTTTTTTCCATTTCATCTTTTATCTGATTTGAAATAGATTTACGGTTATCGCAGTTGTTTACGATTACATTTTTTAAAGCAGGCATGTATTTCTTTCGTTTCTGGAAGCCTTCGAGAAGGTTTCTAAAAATAGAAAATCCGTCTAGAGAATACAAATCAAGGAGCATCACTGGAATTATTTCATCTGTTGCCTGATAGATATTTTCTTCGAGAGCTTCGAACGCCGGACTTGTATCAATAATGCAGTAGTCGAATCCCATCTTAACAAGCTCTTCTTTCAAGTCACACATGATGAACGGTTCTGAAGCAGCCTGGTTCATTTTGTAAGTTCTGAGTTTAGGACTAAGAGAGAATGTTGGCAGAATGTACAGATTGCTGATTTCCGACGGAACTACTGCTTCGTCTACAGGGCATTCTCCATAAAGAACATTCGCAAGTTCTTTGTTTACAGATTTCAGAAGAGTGTTTGTTGCATTGCCCTGAGGGTCTGCATCTATGAGTACAACTTTTGCATTTTTTGCAAGTTCTGCGGCCAGAGAAATAGTGATGGTGGTTTTTCCTGTTCCACCTTTTTGGTTTCCGATAGTAATTGTTTTCATAAAAATATGATAACATAAATATAATCAAAACGCAATCAAAAATGTTATAAAAATAATAAAAATAATCAATTAGATAGCAATAATATATTAAAAATGATAGCAAAAAAATAATCATAATGATTAATTTGATTGTAAAAATGTTATACGTTCAAATCTTCACGTAGACGCGTTTGTTTAAAAAAATAGTGTAATATATCGGGAATGCATAAAAAGACTTCTCTATGTGAATTTTTGAATTTTTATAAGTTGTTTAGAATTTACTGCTTTGTGGGGTAGGGGAGGGGAGTTTTCTTCAGCAAAGGATTTGTATATATGTCGTTCATGGTTTGGTTTTATTCATGTGTTTTTTATGAACGACATATATACAATTAAATTGTTACAAGCCTTTTGCCCATTCGTATGTACTCAGATAAGGGTCTGGTTTGATTGCTCCTGTTGTTGCCCAGATTTCATCTATCATGCCGTTTTCGTTTATCTTGCCAATTCGTACAGGCTTATAAAGATGCTGGTTGCCTCCGTCAATTGTTACTGTTCCTTCTGGGGCTGTAAAACTTAATCCTTTAGAAGCCATGCGTACTTCTTCAACATCAAAACTGCCGGCTTTTTTGCATGCCTCTGCCCACATGTAAACGGCAATGTATCCTGCTTCAATAGGGTCGCCTGTTACTCTGTCGGGACCATATTCTGTTTTATAGCTGGAAACGAATTTTTTATTAGAAGGAGTTTCTGTTGTTTCATAATAGTTCCAGGCAACAAGATGACCTTTTAGAATATCAGTTCCGATTTTGTGTGCTTCTTCCTCTGCAATAGAAAAACTCATAACAGGAATAATGTCTGACGTAATGCCGGCTTCTGTAAGCTGTCTGAAAAAATAAATGTTTGAATCACCGTTTAGAGAATTTATAATTACATCCGGTTTTTCATATTTAATTTCTTCTATAATTTTATGGAAATCTGTATGGCCCATAGGAACGTAGGTTTCGCCTTTACATTCTCCGTCCATTTGTCCAAGCTGTGCTTTTATGATTCTATTTGCTGTGCGAGGGAAAATGTAATCGTTACCTATTAAATACATTTTCTTTCCAAAATGTTCTGCACAAAAATCAACTGCAGGAACTACCTGCTGGTTAGGAGAAGCTCCCATATACATTATATTAGGACTTGCTTCCATTCCTTCATATTGAACAGGATACCATAACAGTCCAAACAGTTCTTCAAAAACAGGTTTAACGGCTTTTCGAGAAGCAGATGTCCAGCAGCCGAATACTGTTGCAACTTTATCGTCGGCAAGAAGTTTCCGTGCTTTTTCTGCAAATTTTGCCGGATCGCTTTCTCCGTCCTCTTCAATAACTTTAATCTTTTTTCCAAGAACGCCACCGGCTTCGTTTATTTCTTTTATTGCAAGTAGTTCTGAATCACGTACCGGAGTTTCGCTTATTGCCATTGTGCCGGTTAAAGAATGCAGAAGTCCAACTTTTATAGTATCGTCTGCTTTGGTGCAGCCTGTAAAAATCATTATTGCAGAAAGGAGTCCTGCTGTTAGAACTTTCGCATTACGTGATGAAATCTTTTTCATTAATAAATCCTCCATAATATCAAGAATTGTAAAATAGATTCTTAAAATTATTTATAAGATATCATAGGTGGTCATAAGACCTTTACCTTTGATGTTGCATTCTATTGGTTCGCTGAATTTTATACCACTTTCTTTAAGATGATGGAATACACTTTCCGAAATTCTTATTTTTCCGGGCGTTGCGGCTGTTTCCATTCGGCTGGCAACATTTACTGTATTTCCCCATACATCATAAATAAATTTTGTCCGTCCTATAACTCCTGCAGTTACAGGACCGCAGTTCATTCCTATTCTTATATTAAATTGAATTTTTGCGGTTTTATTGTATTCGGCTAAATCTTCCAGAATGCCTTTTGCAAATTCTGCCATGACAAGTGCATGATTTTCGTTTGGTGTTGGAAGTCCGCAGGTTGCCATATATGCGTCGCCGATTGTCTTTATTTTTTCTACACCGAGTTTTTCTGCACGAATATCAAAAAGACTGAATAAATCATTAAGTGCATTTACGATTTCACCAGCTGAATGTCCGCTTGATGTTTTTGTAAATTCAACGATATCCGAGAAAAGAATAGTAACATCATCAAAATTCTGACCGATTGAATGAACTTCGTCTTTAAGTTCTTCTGCAATTTCGGCAGGAAGAATTGCATGTAAAAGCTGTTCAGATTTTTCTTTTTCGATTTTTAATTCTGCAGTCCTTTCTTGAACCGTCTGCTCAAGCCGTAAATTTTCATGGATGATTCTTCTCTGCTTGCTATAAAATAAAAGAAAAATTCCTCCAAAAGTAACAATACCAAGAATAATCCAGAATGCAGGAATTTGATAAATATAAGGTTTCTGCATAAAAAGAACAGCTTCGGCCTGATGAGAATAAATTCCGTCTCCGTTAATTGCATTTACAAGAAATGTATGGGTTCCAGGACTTAAATTTGTATACGACATTGTTCTTGCGGTAGTAGGTGAGGAGTAATTGTTCTCGAAATTGGTAAGTTTGTATGTAAAATGAATTCGTTCTGGTGCATCAAAACTGAGTCCTGTATATGCAATGTCAACGCGTTTTGTTCCAGGTTTTAAAACTATTGAATGAATTCCACCGTCGTAAAGATTGTTATCTAAAATCAGGTTATTGTCCACGGTTACGCTTTCTATTTTTATAAGCGGCATTATCGGATTCTTATGAACTTTATCAGGATCATACAAGGCAATTCCATCTACCATTGCAAACCATATACGGCCCTGTTTATCGACAAGGCTTTTTGCGGTGGAAGTAGGCCCGTCTGAATCAAGACCGTCGTTTTTATTGTAGAATTTTACGCTTGTCTTTTGAAGTTTGCCTGACGCTGCATCTAATATTTCGCTAAGTGGTGCTGAAGAAATGCCGTGATTGCTTGTCATCCAAAGTGTGTTTTTACTGTCCGTAAGAATCTGAAACATTGAATCGGTTTCTATGCCGTTATCTGAATCTAAGTTTTCGTAAATTGTCGGAATGCCTTTTGTGCTGTCAAATCCAGGACATATCGTTATGCCGCTTCCGCTGCAAATCCAGAAAGCTCCATCCCGGTTTTGTGAAATTTTAAATATTACATTGCCTGCAAGTCCATCCCGCGAAGTAAAGTTCGAAATAATTCTTTCGTCCTTCATAAGATAGATGCCGCCTCCGTCCGTTCCTATCCATACTATACCGTTCGTGTCCTGGTACAAGGCCATAATGTATTCATTTTCGAGACCATCTTTCTGTTTGAAATTTCTTATGCTTCCGTCTGCCCTTATAATGCTAAGTCCCGTTGTAGTTCCTACGTATAATTCGTTTGGTGTTGTTTCTATTGCAACCCTTACTTTGTTTCCTGCAAGGCCTTCATCTGTGCTCCAGCTGCGTATTGATTTTCCGTCGTATCTAAGCTGGCCGGGTTTTGTGTAACAGCTTGCAAGAATGTCTCCGGTTTTGGTTGCTTCCACATCCCTTATTCGAATTCCTTTTGTGTATTCAGTAAGCATGTTTGTTATCTGGTGGTCGTTTTCGAAACATAATACGCCATGATCCGTTCCTGCCCAGATTTTACCAGAAGGGTCTTCGCAAATGCTGTTTACTGTAAAGCCCAGTTTTGTAACCTTAAATTTGCCATGAGTAAGTTTTCCGATTCCATTTCTGTCGGTAGCAACCCAGATATTTCCTTCCCTGTCTCCTATTATCTTATTGATTTTAGCATTTGAAAGAATGTCGCCCGTATATTCGTAAAAATGCCCGTTATTATAAACAACAAGCCCTTGTTCTGTTCCAAACCATAAAGTTTCTGCGCCTGAAGAATAGATTGCCGTTGTTGAGATTTTATCTGCAAGCGTATTTGTTTTGATTGTCTGTGCGTGTCCGTTTGAATATTTTACAAGACCGTTTTCGCCAAGTCCAATCCAGAAATTTCCGTCTGTATCCTGACAGATTGCTGTTGCAAAATAAATTCCATATTGTTCGAATTCTGGAATCGTGTGGAAAATTTCATCTGAATATAAGAAAAGTCCGCGTTCGTTTGCAGTAAGAAGCCATATTCGTCCTTCTGAATCACAATACATCGTGGTCGTGATTATTCCTTTTGCAATTGTTCCAGCTTCGAATTGTGCCGTTATAAGATGCCCCTGCGGTGTAATGTAAACGACTCCTGCGGCCGTGCCAATCCAGATATTGCCCTTTTTATCTTCTGCAAGGCATCTTATGGAATTGTTGGGTAAGCCGTTTTTTGTGGTGTAGGTTTTGTTTTCAGTTTTGGATAATTTCTGAAGTCCTTCATCATTTGAGCCTATCCATAGGTTTCCTCTTGAATCTTCAAGTATCGCTCTTGCCGAAACGAATGACAGGTTATTGGTTGCCGTTCGTTTATGAGTTTGGAATGTCATTCCGTCAAATCGTGCAAGACCTTCATAAGTTCCAATGTTTATAAAACCGTCTTTAGTCTGTATAATGTCAGTCGTTGAAGTTCCATTCAAAGATCCGAAAGAAATCCATGATTGAAAAACATAGTTGTCAAAAAAAGAGGTATCAGCGGATATTCTTGCGGCAGTTGTACCTAAGAACACAACAGATAAAATTATTAACCTTAATCTCCTCATAACGAATATTATAGAAGAACTTTTTGAATTTACAATTTTTTTTTAGCGTGAGGAAAAATTCTCTGATATAATAGAAATATGGAAACAAAAAAATCAAATCAGGAAAATAATTCAATAAAAACGGGCGGTGCAGAAGGAAGTTCTTACATCGCAAAAACAAGCGGCTTAAAAGCCAGAGATTATATTGGTTATGCAATGGGCGATGCGGCAGGATGCCTTGTATTCAGCCTTGTAACGACGCTTCTACAAAAATTTTACACGGATGTTTTTCACATCAGTCCGCTTTTTATAATGATTATGTTTATATGTGCCCGCGTGTGGGATGCTGTAAACGATCCTATTATGGGGAGAATCTGTGATACAGTAAAAACAACAAAATATGGCCGCTATAGACCTTGGTTTTTGCGGGTCGCCCTGCCTCTTGCCGTTCTGACAGTTCTGATGTTTTCTAAATGGCCTGGAATTGGAGGGGAATTTAATTATACAGTTACCTGCGTATACGCAACCGTTACATATATCCTTTGGGGAATGTGTTATACCGTTCTTCAGATTCCTTATGGTTCGCTCGCTTCTGTAATAACGACGGATGTACATGAAAGAAACAAGCTTTCTGTATGGCGTGCAATGGGTGCGGCTGTGGGAAGCATTCCTGTAATCGGTATTTCGTCTTTTGCATACGCTAAGCGTGTTGATGCTGCCGGAAATTTTGTAATCGGAGAAAATGGAAAAGTCATAACGGATTTGCAGTATAAGCCTGTTATTATCGGTGTTGTAATTATGTCGGTCTGTTCTGCATTGATGCTTTTGCTAACTTTTAAATTGAATAAAGAGCGCGTAATTACAAAACCTGCTGAAAAAGAAAAGGGCAGGGGAATAAAGATTTTACGAATGCTTTTGAAAAACAAGGCATTTGTTTCTATAAGTCTTGTTGCAATGCTTCTTCTTGCAGGACAGATGTTTACGCAAAGTTTCTATCTCTATCTTTTTAATGATTATTTCAATGCCAACTGGATGAATCTTGTTTCCATGGCGTGCACGTATTCTCCAATGCTTGTGCTGATGTTCTTTATGCCTCGTCTTGCCCGCAAGCTTGGAAAAAAAGAAGTGTGCGCAGTTGGAATGACATTTGCTGCGCTTGCAAATCTTGCTATGTTCGCCTTGCGTGTCCTTCCGCCGTCTCAGCTTATTCTGCCTTTCCTTGTTCTCTGTTTTATAAGCGGCTGCGGCCAGACGACGGTTGTTCTTCAGCTTTGGGCAATGGCAACTGACACTATCGATGATATAGAAGTGCGTACTGGTAGCCGTGATGACGGTACAGCCTATTCAATATTCAATTTTTTCCGTAAGCTCGGTCAGGTAGTTGCAGCCATCTGTGTAAACGGTTCTCTTTTGGGAATGCACTACAAATATGGTAAGGGCGAAGTCCAGACCCTCGAAAACCTCAAAAAAATGTACGATATGGCTACCCTTATTCCAGCTGTGATGTTTGCACTTATGGCCCTGCTGCTTTTTGTTGTTTACCCGCTTTCTAAGTCCCGCGTTGCAGATTTGCAGGTTCAAAAAGAAGCCAAATTAAAAGAGTCCTACGAAAATAAGACGATTGATATTCAATAGGAGGGGAGGGGGAAGTCTCCCCCTCGCTCCAGCCCGCTTCGCGGTCTTACGCTACCCCCTCTAACGGGGATAAACAGCTTCGCTGTTTTGCCCCCGTAACGCCCCCACTTTTTACAAAAAAAAACGGAAAATCCTCAATTGTGCACGCTCCGTGAGTAAAATTTTATTTGAATTCATCAAAAATTCTCACAATTTCCATAAAAAGTGTTATACTATAAATATCTTTCAAACAGGAGGCAAATTATGGCTGCTATGCCACTCAGACAGCAAGTAATTGATTATGTAGACCAGCTCGATGATGAACGTGC
>CAMOWQ010000029.1 GCA_946628495.1 uncultured Treponema sp.
CTGCAACGGCATACAATACTGCAATTCTAAGGTCTTTAGGATACATCGGTACAACAATACGAGCACGGCTTGTTACACGATTGTATCGGTCGAATGGTTCCCAGCAGAATCCTTTATCACCGTAAGTTGGTATTAAAAGTACGTAAGGAATAATTCTGTTTGCAATGTTTTTGTGGATTCGGCAGAAAGCACCTGAATCTATAGATTCAATCCATCTTAATTCTTCAAGAACGTTTTCTCTTGTTCCTGTTCCGCGTTCCGTACAATGATAGAATTCTCTTGTAAAAATTGGGAACTGATTACCCTGTCGTCCAACAGTCATTTTTGCCATCTGACGAACGGTTTCAAATTCAACTTTTAATGCACCTTCATCAAGCTGTGCAGGAACTCCACCGCCTTCGTTTAATTTCTGCTGAACAGAATCGAAAGAGTTTTTTGCATCTTTGTAATCGGCAAATTCTTTCGAAAGTTCCTTGTCGTTTTTAGAAAGCCTGCGGAGCAATTCAGTGATTTCAGAAAAATTCTTACGCTGCAAATCATTTAATGGTTCCATGTGCGGTGCAAAACCAACTGCAGGAGTATGAGTACAGAGATTATCAATTTTAGATTTAAGTTCTGATTCAATAGCATTGCGTTCGTTTTCTTTTATATTAAGAAGGTTTTCCGCACTCTGCAAACGTCCCGAATTTTTTGACTGCAATTGAGCAAGTCTTGACTGTTCAGCTTTTAATGCAGCTTCGCCTGTCAGGTTTTTTGGATTTACAGGTTTAGATTCATCGGTCATGGAATTCTTCATTCTGCCAGAAATTATTTCCATAAACCATTCATCCATATACATGATAGGTTCATTAATTTTATTTTCAACGAATATTTTAGAAAAGAAATCTTTCTGTTCAGGTCTAAAAAGGGAAGGGAGAATTACACCAAAACGAAGAAGCATTTTTTTTGGTAGTGGAACGTTTACATCTCCCATTTTAGAAGCCATTCCGCGAATTAATTCCCAATACGGAGTAATAAGCTGCTGTCGGTAAACAGAACGGTCTTTTGGATCTTTGCATGTAAGATATTTTGAAAGAAGCTGGTGAACACGTTGTGCCGATGAATTTTCACCTGTAAGAACTTTGTTGTAATATTTAGGATCGTTAAAAATATCACCGGGAGTGTCATTTAATGTTTTTTCTAAAGGAGGAAATTCCTTTTTATTCAAATCAACGTCATGAATTGTCTGAACTTTAGGTGTAGAATCTATGAATGAATTGTCCTGTGCAGTATCAGTTGTTTCAAAAGCAGGTGCAGAACCTGTATCAATATTGAAGTCATTCAAGGTTATGTTAGTCGTGTTTGTTCCAGAATCTGACGTGCTTGCAGAATTAGCCAGAAGTGCTGCAATTTCCGGATCCAAATCTTCATTAGCCATATAAACCCCTTAAAATAAAAATCATATCTATTATATCATGTTGAAGTAGTAATCGCAAACAATTAGCCGTGCATACCGTTATTTTCTTGCCCTTACAGTAAAATCCGTGTAGCCGTTTTTTGTAAGACGTTCTTTTGTTTTTTCTAAATCATCATTTTTTATATCAATAATTTTTACTCTGTAAACATCGCCTGCTTTTTGCAGAACAATTTTCTTAAATCCTTGTTTCATCAGTACGTGACCAAAGTCCTGTGCATTCGATTTTTCTGCAAAAGCTCCAACTTGAATTTCCCAGAATGCATTTTCCTCCGGCCGTGAATTTCGTTTTTTATCTTGCGAATTTTCTTTAAGATTATCCTTGTTCTGTGAATTTCTATTTTTGCTGCCGTTCGTATTGTTTGCCAGTTTGGCATTCATAATGGCAGTTGCTTTTTGTGCCGTCTGAGCACTTTGTTTAGTATGAGGCTGCAACTGCAAAATTTCAATTTTTACTTTTGCAGTTCCGCTTTCTATCATATCAAGTTTGATTGCAGCAGCTTTAGAAAGGTCAATTTCCCTGTTTGCAACAAATGGACCTCTGTCGTTTACGCGAACCGTTACCGATTTTCCGTTTGCAAGATTTGTAACCTTAAGCATAGTGCCAAAAGGCAGTTCTTTGTGAGCACACGTATAATCATACATGTTGTAGTTTTCGCCATTCGAAGTTTTTTTACCATGAAATTTTTCTGCATAATACGAAGCAGTAACATTTTTTTTATATAATTCTAATTCATTCGCAAAAAGAAAATTTCCAAAAATAATATTCAGCGAGATAAGAATTAGTAAAATTTTAAAAAAGCGTTTAAAACTCATATATAGAAATATCGTGAAAAAATCGACTTAAGTACAGTGCAAAAACAAATTAATTTTGTAGATTTCTCTATTAATCTATAATTATTACAGAAATTGTAAGGAAAAATTCATCTTCGTTTTCCTGCAATTTGCATTACAATATAAATATGATTACAAAAGAAAACAACAGGTTAATTATAAAAGACGGGTTCGGTACAGTATGGATTGAACCTTGGGGAAAAGATTCCGTTCGTGTTCGAATGACAGCAGATCGTAAAATGGATTCGCACGATTGGGCGTTGGAGTTAGGTTCTAGGTTTGAGGTTTTAGGTGCTAGAAATGAGGGGGAAAGCCTTCCCCTCGCTTCAGCCGCCGCTTCCGCGTCGTCTTCCGCTACCCCTTCTCCTAAGGGGGGAGAACAAGTGAAGCCAGTTTTTGCAGAGCAAAAACTGGAGACGCAAGCAGAACAAACTACCAATAAAAATAGTGCAGAAACTTGCGCCCCCCTTAAAAACCCCGAAATCAAAATATATAATGTCGATACAACCTACCCGTGGGCCGCTCATTTTGAAGGCGTTCCTCAAACTACCGGCCAGGAAGCAACTTTGCAGAACGGACGACTTCTTGTAAAAGTAAACCACGAAGGCTGGCTCAGTTTTTGGAAATTGCCAGATACAAACCCGGTGGTTGAGCCTGTCGAAACCACCCGCGCGGAATCGACTTCTTCTGCCGAACTTCTTTTTGAAGAACAGTGGCGTAACCGCTGGAGAATTGACCGCTTTTGTGTACCGACAAATCATAACGCCCGCGAACTTAAACCGGTAGCCGGAACTTTTGGATGGCGTGCAACCTGCCGCTTCGAAGCTTACGATGACGAAAAACTTTTTGGAATGGGACAGTATCAGGATTCTCACTTAGACAAAAAAGGCGGAATCTGGGAACTTTCGCAGAAAAACAGTCAGGCTTCGGTTCCTTTTGTAATTTCTAGCCGAGGCTACGGTTTTTTGTGGAATAATCCTGCAATTGGAACGGCATGTTTTGGAACCAACGGAACAATCTGGACAGCAGAGCAGACTCAAAAAATAGATTATTGGGTAACCTGTGGAACTCCTTCTCAAATAGAAGAAAATTATACTGCAGTAACCGGCTGCACACCAATGATGCCGGACTTTGCAATGGGCTTCTGGCAATGTAAACTCCGCTACCGCACTCAGGAAGAAGTTTTAAATGTTGCCCGCGAATACCGTCGCCGAAATCTTCCACTTGATGTAATTGTAATCGACTTTTTCCACTGGACTTGCCAGGGCGACTTTAAGTTTGACCCAAAAGACTGGCCAGATCCAGATGCAATGGTAAAAGAACTTAGCGAGCTTGGCGTACGATTAATGGTAAGCGTCTGGCCAACCGTAGATGAACGCAGCGAAAACTTTGAAGAAATGGCTAGTCAGGGGCTTTTAATCAGTTTTGACAAGCGTAACGGGTTTAATATGGACTGGATGGGAAATACCGTCTTTTTTGATACAACAAATCCTGCAACCCGCGAGTACGTTTGGGAAAAATGCAAACAAAACTATTTTAAAAAAGGCATTCAGCTTTTCTGGCTGGACGAAGCAGAACCTGAATACGGACTATACGAATTTGAACATTATAAATATCACCTTGGGCCTGCATTGGAATGCTCAAACATTTACCCATATTACTATGCAAAAGGCTTTTACGACGGTTTAAAAGCTGAAGGTGTAGAAAATCCTCTTAGTCTTGTTCGCTGTGCATGGGCTGGTTCACAAAAATTTGGAGCCGTTGTCTGGAGCGGAGACGTTCATTCCGATTTCCGTTCCTTCCGTAATCAGATTCAGGCTGGACTTAGCATGGCAATTGCAGGAATTCCGTGGTGGACAACCGACATCGGAGGATTTTTGGGCGGCGACATAAAAGATGATTCTTTCAAGGAACTTTTAGTACGCTGGTTTCAGTGGGGTGTATTCTGCCCGGTAATGCGTTTACACGGAGAACGTCCTCCTTTCAAGCCTTTGGAAGAACCATTCCACCAGATTCGCGGTCATCAGATAAAACAGATGGAAAGCGGGCAGGATAACGAAATCTGGTCTTTTGGCTCTCTTGCCGACGGAACAGATACTTACACAATTTTGCAAGCCTGGCTTCTTCTGCGGGAATCTTTGCGCCCATATATTAAAGAGCAAATGCAGGCCGCTCACCAGAAAGGCGCTCCTGTAATGCGCCCGCTTTTCTACGATTTTGCAGATGACGAACTTTCGTGGGAAGTTGAAGACGAATACATGTTTGGAAGCGAATATCTTGTTTGTCCGGTTACAGAAGCCGGAGCTACAAGTCGCACTGTATATCTTCCGCCGTTACCAGAAGGCGAAGTATGGAGAGAAATTGCGTTTGAATCGGAAATTTCTGATGGCACGGAAAAATTGTCACAAACAGGGGCAGCCACAATAAAAACTCTGCTTTGTTTCAACGGAAAAAAATACAACGGTGGACAAACAATAACGGCTGTCGCACCGCTCAGTATTATGCCGGTATTTAAACGTATGTAATAGGAATGTATTAAAAATTACAAATGACTTCTGCATTATAAACCATTTTTATCAAAAAATGGCTCCCGATCACAATTCGCTGTTACAAAATCGCGCAATAATGCGCTACATGCTTTTTGTGGTTATGTAACTATATAACTTGCCGCAAATGCGGCAGCCACAAAAAGAATGTTTTTGCACCATTGAATTGTTCTCTCGCGCCAACTTTATTTAAAAGATTTATAATGCAGAAGTCTTTTGGAATTGAATTACTCAGTAAAAAGACTGATGAAAAAAAATATATATTGATGTAAAATCATATTATGAGTGATATGTTAAAATTACAGAATGGAAGCGACATCCGTGGTGTTGCTGTGGACGGCGTTGAAGGCGAAAATGTAAACCTTACGCCTGATATTTGTAGAAAAGTCGGTTGTGCGTATGTAAGCTGGCTTTCTAAAAAGACGGAAATTCCTGCCGAAGGACTTACAATTGGTGTTGGCCGTGATTCACGTATTTCCGGACAGGCTCTTGCAAATGCCCTTATGGATGGAATTATCAGTGCCGGTGCTTCTGTTGTTGATTGTGGAATGGCAACTACACCTGCTATGTTCATGTCTATCATTTTTGAAGATACTGATTTTGATGGTTCTGCAATGATTACCGCAAGTCATCTTCCATATAACCGTAACGGTATTAAATTTTTTGACCGTGACGGCGGACTAGAACACGATGATATTACGGATATCTTAAATCTTGCATCTCTTTTAAATCCTGCAAAAGTTCCTGGTGCTGTTAAAACTCATGATTTACTTTCTGTTTATGCAGAATATCTTAAAAATAAGATTCAGTCGGCATTGAATGCAGGCGATAAACCTCTTTCTGGTCTTCATATTGTTGTAGATTCTGGAAACGGTGCATCAGGTTTCTTTGTAGATAAAATTCTTAAACCTCTTGGAGCAGATACAACAGGAAGCCAATTCCTTGAACCAGATGGAATGTTCCCGAATCATATTCCTAATCCAGAAAATAAACAGGCAATGGAAGCAATCCGTTCTGCCGTTCTTAACAACAAAGCAGACCTCGGACTTATTTTCGATACCGATGTTGACCGTATGAGCGCTGTTCTTTCTGATGGTAGCGAAATAAACCGTGATTCCATCATCGCTATGATTTCGGCAATCCTTGCTCCTGAATATCCTGGTTCTACAATTATTACCGATTCTGTAACATCAGACAGACTTACTTACTTCCTCGAAAAAGAACTTGGCTTAAAGCATCTTTGCTATATGCGTGGTTATAAAAACGTAATCAATAAACAGAAGGAACTTAATGCGCAGGGAATTTGTGCTCCGCTTGCAATGGAAACTTCTGGTCACGGTGCATTAAAAGATAATTACTTCCTTGATGACGGTGCCTTCCTTGCAGTAAAACTTGTTATAGCACTTGCTCAGGCTTCTAAAAACGGTAAAAAGCTCGATAGCCTTATAGAAAAACTTCCACCTCTTGTAGAAGAAGGTGAATATCGCTTTAAGATTAATACCGAAGACTTCAAGGCATACGGAACAAAAGTTCTGGAAGACTTTAAGAAACGTGCAGAAGCAAAAGGCTATAAAATGCCGGCTTCGTACGAAGGAATCAGAATCTCTTTTGATTCAGAAGATGTTAAAGGTTGGATGCTTTTGCGTATGAGTTTGCATGATCCTGTAATGCCTATGAATATCGAAGGTGCGCGTAAAGGTGATTTGCAGAAACTGGTTGCAATTGCAAAGGAACTTACAGACGGTTACGACAAACTTGACCGTTCGTGCCTGAACTAAAATAAATTTACTGCTTTCTGTAAAAAATTACAGTTTTGCAGGAAGCAGTTTTACGCAGCCGTATTTTGTATCATCATAAGAAAGGAAGTCATCTACGATGCGGCGTGATTTTTCAGAAACTTCCGTAAGTCTTGAAGTAACACCGTTAATCCTTACGAGAGGATTGATGTATCTCTGCTTAACGTTCAGGCTTACTGTGTAATATTCGTCGCTATTCATTTGTTCATCTGTATGAATAATTGAATCCATTTTTCTGAACGTATTGAAAAGTCTTCTAAACTTTTCAGAACCGGCATTGCTCATTTTTGCAATAATGTCAGTTTCTGTAAGTTTCATGAAATCTTCTTCTTCAACAATTTTTTCTTTAACAGCCATTGTCAGTAAATCTCCGAGCATCTGCAAAGAAAGTTTGTTTTCATTCATCTGTAAAATATGACCTGTTATACAGAACTGTTTGCAATATTTTTCAGCAATTTCGAGTGTGTTAAATCCAAGTTCAGGCAAAAACTCTTCGTTAATCAAAATTGTAATATCATTATAAATAGTGCGGATTTCATCAAAAGTCCATTTTCCTTCAAGAACCATTCCTGATGGGAACATGTATTCAAGACGGTCGGCACTAAGTTGTGGAATTTCATTGTCTGCAATCGGATAATTGTGATAATTTTCTATCTGTTCAAGAGTAAGCCCGTCAGATTCAAGAAGAAGACGCAGCATTTTATCATTGCGAATTAGTTCTATGGTATTCTTTTCTGTTGTTGTCTGAGTTTCTGCATCACCATTTCTAAAATCCTGAACGTGACTAAAAACCGGCATGGAAACATCATGAAGAAGTCCTGCAATCGTCTGTGCCATATCTTGAGTAAAGTGCCATATAATAAGAGCAACGCCCAAACTGTGATCATAACGTGAATAATAGAATCTGTTTTTGTAAAGATTTGTCCAGTCGGTACCGCATAACAGACCAACTCCGTTAAGCCTCTGAACCAAAGGAAGCTCAAGATATTTGTCTATAAAAACAGGATAGTTTGGACATAATATCTGATGATATCCGTTTATGACATAACTTTGGCGAGGATACGTCTGAATGACAGAATTCCAATCATATTGTGAAAAGAAGTTTTCCATAGTGTCTATTATAGTTCTCTTCAACGCAAAGTCAAATTGATTTTTTAATACGTTGTTAGATTTTCAAAGCAGATTTACCTGTGAACTTATAATTTTTTGTTTATGATTTTGAAAAATAGGTATATAATAATAAGAAGGTATCTCTAGCAAAAAAATAAAAAGGATAAATGAAAATAGGTACAAAAGTGAGGATAGTTTTTTATGGAAAACAAGAAAAACTTAAGGTTGCCTCTTGCGGCTAAAATTTTGATTATGGTACTTGCAGTTGTTATTGTTGCAAGTATAACGATTGGTGTTGTTTCGTACAGAATTGCCTCTAAAAATCTGGCTAAAACGGTTTATGCGCAGATTGAAGCTATTTCAAGCGGTTTGTGTAAACAGATTGAAGGAATTAATGAAAAACATTTTACGAGTATCCGTTTTCTTTCAGAACTGGATTTTATGAAGGATGAAAACGTTTCTCTTGAAGAAAAAAGCTCGCATCTTAGAGGAATTGTTACTGCGCTGGGCGATAAATACGAAAACGTTGCTTTTTATGATAAGAATGGTGACTGTATAACTTCTGATGGACGAGTTGTTAATACAAAAGACCGCATCTATTGGACAGAAGCAATGGCTGGTCATGAATATGTTTCAGATCCAACTTATAGCCCTGTTATTGATGCCATACTTCAGCAGTATAGTGTTCCTGTTTATAATGCAAATAAAAAAACAATCGGTGCAATTGTCCTTCTTATCAAAGGAAATGCCCTTTATGATACAATCAGTGAAATAGATTTGGGTGGCGGAATGCATCCTTCTGTAATCAATAATAAGACTTGTGTTACAGTTGCAAATGCAAATGCAAATACCGACGAAAACAGTGGTAATGGTTCAATTTCTGATGACAGTGAATTAGGTATAGTTCTTAATAATATCTTTGCAGGAAAAGAAGGTATTTCAGATTTTATGGATCCAAATCTTAATATGAAAATAATTGCAGCATATCAAAGAATTCCTAGAACAGATTGGACACTTTTTTCTGTTGCTCCTTATGATTATTATTTCCAGGGCTTACATTCAATGCAAAACTGGCTTACTTTTGTAATTATTGCAACAATCATTGTTTCTGTTCTTGCTGTAATTATTACAATTCATTACCTTATCAAACCTCTTAAAACTGTAAAAAGTTCAATCCTTACTATTGCAAGTGGTCAGGCAGATCTTACACAGCGAATGCCTGAAACCTCAAATGACGAAATTGGTGATGTTGTAAAAGGCTTTAATATGTTCGTTGATAAACTTCACGGTATTGTCATGAATCTTAAAAATTCAAAGGCAAGCCTTTCTTCTGCTGATGAAGATTTGCAGGCAAGCAGTCAGGATGCATCGGCTTCTATTACGCAGATTATTTCAAATATCGAAAGTGTTAATAATCAGATTTTGAATCAGGCTTCTTCAGTTCAGGAAACTGCTGGTGCTGTAAACGAAATCAGTTCGAATATCGAATCTTTGGAAAAAATGATTGATAATCAGTCTTCTTGTGTTTCCGAAGCATCTGCGGCTGTAGAAGAAATGATTGGCAATATCAATTCGGTAAATACTTCAGTTGGAAAGATGATTACTTCTTTTAATACCTTGCAGCATAATTCCGAAGTTGGAATTCAAACTCAGGGTCATGCAAACGAAAAAATTATACGAATTGAAGAACAGTCTAAAATGCTTCAAGATGCAAATATTGCAATTGCAAACATTGCTTCTCAGACAAACCTTCTTGCTATGAATGCCGCAATCGAAGCTGCACATGCTGGTGAAGCAGGAAAAGGTTTTGCGGTTGTTGCTGACGAAATTCGTAAGCTTTCAGAAACTTCAACTAAACAGTCTAAGACAATTGGTACTGAGTTGCAGAATATTCAGGAGACAATTAAAGATGTTGTAAAAGTTTCTGCAGATACAAATGCGGCTTTCTCAACAATCTCTCAGAGTATTTCTGATACAAGCCAGATTATCGAACAGATTAAGGCTGCAATGGAAGAACAGCAGCAAGGTTCAAAACAGATTATTGATTCCCTCAAAGTGATGAACAATTCAACGTCTGAAGTAAAGAATGCTTCCGAAGAAATGACCGAAGGAAACAAAGCAATTTTAAGCGAAATTAAAAAACTTCAGCAGGCAACTGATACAATCAAAGACAGTATTCAGGAAATGCAAACAGGTGCGCAGCGTATAAACGAAACAGGTGCTGCTCTTGGTGTTATTTCTAATCAGGTTGGTGAAAATATTAAACACATTGGTGATGAAATAGATTTGTTCACCGTTTAATTTTTCAGTATTTTGAATTTTTAGAATGCCCTGCATAACGTTTTGCGGGGCATTTTTTTTGAGAGTGCAATTTTAACGTTTGCAGATGTTTGCCCTGCACAAATCAGCAATGATGCATTCTGTACATTTAGGATTTCGTGCTGTGCAGACATATCTTCCGTGCAGCAATAGCCAATGGTGGGCATCCTGTAAAAATTCTGCTGGTATTCTTTGTAAAAGGCTTTCTTCCACCTGTTCAGGCGTAGTGCCTTTTGCAACACCAATTTTCGGACATATTCGCAAAAGATGAGTGTCTACAGGCATTGTCGGCTGGTGAAAAATCACGTTTAATACAACGTTCGCCGTTTTTCTTCCGACTCCTGGCAATTTCATAAGGTCATCGCGGTTATCTGGAACTTGTCCGTTAAAATCTTCCAGCAGCATTTTAGAAAGCCCTATGATATGCGCTGCCTTTGATTTATATAATCCGATTGTTTTTATATAAGAAGTGAGTTTTTCGGTGCCGAGTGCCAGCATTTTTCCGGGCGTATCGGCAACCTTAAAAAGTTCTGGAGTTGCAAGGTTTACGCTTTTGTCGGTTGCCTGTGCAGATAAAACTACCGCAACCAGTAGCGTAAAAGGATTTGTATATTCCAATTCCGATGCCGGATGCGGATTTTGATTTTTAAGTCTTTTGAACAGTTCATTCATTTCCTGCAAAGACAGGAGATTTTGTTCATTTTGATTTGACTGCATCTTTTAAAGCCTGAACTTTATCAGTCTGTTCCCAAGGGAATTCACTACGTCCAAAATGTCCGTAACATGCGGTTTTTGCATAAATAGGGCGTTTTAAGTTGAGTGTATCTACAATTCCAGCTGGAGTGCAGTCAAAAACTTCTTTTACGGCTGCTTCAATTTTTGCAATGGCAGTTTTTTCTGTTCCGAATGTTTCTACCATAATTGAAACTGGATAAGGAACACCAATTGCGTATGCAAGCTGAACTTCTGCTCTGTCGGCAAGTTCTGCAGCAACAATGTTTTTTGCAATATAACGTGCCATGTATGCAGCAGAGCGGTCCACTTTAGAAGGGTCTTTTCCGCTGAATGCGCCGCCGCCGTGTCTACCCATTCCACCGTAAGTATCAACAATAATTTTGCGTCCTGTAAGGCCTGCATCACCATCTGGACCGCCTGTAACAAAACGTCCTGTAGGATTGATATGGAAAATAGTTTTATCGTCAAGAAGGCCTGTTGGTTCAAGAACAGGTTTGATTACTTTTTCAATCAAAGTCTTTTCAATTTCATCGTGTTCTACAGTTTCATCATGCTGATGTGACATTACTACAGTATCAATTCTTACTGGCTTAAAGCCCTCGTATTCAATTGTTACCTGAGATTTTGCATCTGGACGAAGCCATGGAATTTCTTTGGATTTACGAAGCTGTGCTGCTTTCTGTACAAGTTTATGCGAATAAATAAGTGTTGCAGGCATAAGTTCTGGAGTTTCGGTGCATGCAAAACCAAACATCATTCCCTGATCGCCGGCTCCCTGTTTTCCTTCATACTTATCGAGTCCATGTCCAACTACACCCTGATTAATATCAGCTGACTGTGCATGAAGTCTATTCATGAATTCGCATTTGTTTCCGTCCAAACCGATTTCTGCTGCTGTATATCCGATATCTATTGCAACTTTGCGTGCAATCAGTTCTGCTTCCTTTGCAATAATTTTTGGAAGCATAGGGTCTTTATCAATAAAACCGATTTCTCCGCCGGTTAAAAGAAAATTTGTTGTAGCGAATGTTTCGCAGGCAACGTGTGCATTTGGATCAAGTTCCAGACAGCGGTCAAGAATTGCATCAGAAATTTGGTCACATACTTTATCTGGATGGCCTTCGCTAACTGATTCTGATGTAAACAGGTATTTTTTGTTGAGATTAGATACAGACATGATTATTAGTCTCCTTTTTAGCAAGTATTACAATTCATACGAATTGTTGTCCGCACTGCAAGTTGGATAAATCTGCGGAAGGATTATAACTACAATAAATATAATGCTTTTAATTTTAAAGTCAATGCCGAATGATTAGAGGTGTATTGCAATAAGATTAAAAAAATATTATCTTATTACTACTATATATGATTATAAGTTAGGAGTGATTCATGTCGTTGAAAAAGAAATTTTCAAAAGATAAGAAAAAGTGTACTGTAACGTTTATTGTTCAGCCGGAAGCAGCGGGTAATGCCAAAATAATTAATATTGCCGGTGATTTCAACAGTTGGAGCAGTACAGCGACTCCGTTAGAAAAGAAAAAGGATGGTTCATTTTCTGTAGATATAGAACTTGATGCTGATAGAGAATATCAATTTAGATATTTGCTTGATGGTTCAAAATGGGAAAATGACTGGAATGCAGATAAATATATTCCAGCTCCTTATAGTAATGCTGATAATTCTGTAGTTGTAACAAAACCTCTCTAATTTCATATATACGTTATCCTCAGGAGGTTGCTGGGGATAACGCCAATCTTTTTTTTATTTAATCCTAAATATTATTAATAAGAACTGTGTTAGTTTGATTTGAACAGTTTTCCGAAGTGTACGATATAATCAATAAATGATGCGTAACTGCAAATAAAGCAGAATATAAAAAGTATTGTTGCAATAATTTTAAGTGTGCCAAAACAATCAGGCATATTTCCAGTTCTTACGAGTGTTTCAAGGAACAGCGCATAAAATCCTGAAATTACATACATTACAGTTTTAAATTTGCCGCCTTTTCTTGCTGCAATTGCAGTTCCTTTTTTTATTGCTACCATTCGTAAAAAGTTCATTGTCATTTCGCGGTAAAGAATTGCAATAAAAATGATTGTCGGAACATAACCAGAAACGTTTGAATCATAAGAAAACATAAAACAACAGAAAGTTCCTAAATGAACCATTACATCTGCAAATGGATCAAATAGTTTTCCAAAGTCACTTACTTCGTTGTTTTTGCGGGCAAAGTGTCCGTCCAAATAATCTGTGAATTCCATAAATGCTAAAAGCGGAATGGAGATTAATATTGATATGTTTGTAAGTTTTCCTGTCCAAATTGGTAGAAAATAAAGGATTATAAATAATGGTGATAATAATATTCTTGAAAGCGTAAATTTGTTTGATAATTTCATAGTGATATTTAAAGTATTAATAATTCAGCAATAAAAGTCAAGTCTTTTGTTTCATGCTTGTACATTCTTCAATATATTCTTGCTGTAAGTTTTGTTTTTGTTTATTTATGAAGCAATACATCGGGAAAAATTCATTTTTCCCGATGTATTTAATCTAGATAATTCCTGTTGTGTGCTTAAAATCCTGTACAATGCTTATTGCAGATTTTACAACATATCCAGGCATTTCAGACTGAACGATATTCAAGGCTTTTTCGGAAATTGCAGTTGAGTCTGCAATGCCGTGCAGAATAATAGTATTGTCTTCTATTGAAACATGCAGAAATTCAATATTGATAAGATATTTTGTAATAAGCATGTTTACAATTTTCTGGGCCTGAAGCATCAGTTCAATTTGTTTCTGACCTTTTTCTTCGTCTTGCGGTGTAACTAATTTTTCTACAACGCCTGCAACAACTACGGCTGCCTGTTCTACGCCTAAAAGTCCTGTATTTAAGACCATATGGAACAATGCTGTGTCGTTAATATTTACATTGTAGAAACTGTTGTGAAAGCCAGCCCTGTTTGTGTCGCTTTCTTGAATTCGCTGAATTGCCTGTTTATCTGTCCAGTTGAATTCATTTTTGAGCCGCTGAATCCTTATTTTTTCGTCTGCAACAAGTCTTATGGAAATGTTGTTCGGTACGGATTGCAATACTGCAAAAGCTCCACGTCCTATAATAATGGAATTCTTTTCTGCCGCAGCTTCCAGAATTGCCATTTGTGCATAGTTAAGATATTCGTCACGGTCTTTAGCAAGAGATGCAAAAAATCCCGGTTTCCGTTCATCATATTTAGGCATTTTGTTTTCTGGAAAACCTAAGGAAATAATCCGCTGCTCAATATCTTTGCGTGTTACGAATTTGTAGCCAAGAATTTCAGCTGCTCTTGCTGCAACTTCATCTCCATGTGCGGCTACCTGTCGTGAAATAGTAATAACTGCCATACAATGAACCTCCGTATTTTTTTTATTATAACTCGGTTTTCGAAATTGAATCGGAGACCGAAACTCACTAAAATAATCATAAAGCCATAAATTGAATCTGTCAAAAAATTAGGAGAAAAAATGAAAAACTATTTTACGGAAGATGATGAAAGATTAAAGTGGAAAACAAATGGCAGCAGACTTCTCTTGAAAACTGTTGTGTTTAATCTTATGGCTGATGAAAATGAATCGACTAGCGGTGTAAAAGGTGAGTACATCGTTATGAATGCCCCTGACTGGGTTATTGTAATTCCAGAAAAAGATGAGAAATTCCTTATGGTAAAACAGTGGCGGCATGGTGAAAAAGGTTTGAGTGTTGAATTTCCTGGTGGGGTTATAGATAAAGGAGAGGAACCTGAAGCAGCAGCGGCTAGGGAATTACTTGAAGAAACAGGGTGTAAGGCAGGTTCTTTGATAAAACTTGGTTCTGTAAATCCAAATCCTGCATTATTTTCGAATCATGTGCATGTTTTTCTTGCAACGAATCTTGTTCAAACCGGCGAACAGCATTTAGATGAAGATGAATTTATAAATTATATGGAAATTCCTGTTGATGAAGTTCTTGAAGGTATGGGTACACCACAGTTCTGTCATGCTTTGATGGGAACTGCACTTGTTATGTATCTTAAAAACAAGCGTAAATAAATATAATAAGTGTGAACATAAAATATTTTTGTGCATAAAAAAGGCTGTCCTTTGCTAAGTTGAATTTACTTTCAGGACAGCCTTTTTATTGCAATGATATTTTGCAGTTTTTATTTTGTGTACGGATCGTATTCTTTTTTAGGATCGTATGTTCCGCTTCTGTATTCACCTGTAATGCTTGGAATCTGCATTTTCATTCCTGGACGAATAAGATTTGGATCTTCTGGTTTTGGCATCTTTGTTTTGTTTGCATGATAAAGATTTTCCCAAAGAAGTGGGTTGTTGTAAACATAAGGTCTGCCTGAAATGTTCCAGTAACAGTCTTTTGTTTCTGCCCAAGGACGAACGATGTAGAATTCTGGAAGAGGTGTTACTTCGCGAATACCGTCCAAAGTTTGAAGTGCTTCGTTAGCATATTCTGTTGCTTTTGGAAATTCTTCATCTTCAAAAGATTTATCTGCGTTTTCTATGCTTGCTTTTGCAGATGTAAATGCCATTGGAAATGTGTGTTCTGCATCGATTTTTTCTGCCCATGCAAATTTATTTTTTGCAAGTGTAATTCTGTCGGAAGCATCTTTTCGTTCCATCATCCATTTGATGTATGCCTGAGATAATTCGGCATTTTCTTCTGCCTTTTTTGAATACTCAATTGCATCATCATATTGACCTGCATCCATTGCATGTTCTGCTTTGCGTGTGTATTCGTCTGCAAGTTTCTGATAAGTGTTGTTCTTGTAGCTTACTGCAAATACAGATGCTGCAAGAATCAATGCTGATGTGATGGTAATAAGTTTTTTCATTAGAGAGCCTCCTCATCGTCTTCGGGAAGTGTATCAGGAATTTCTACCTGTGCGTCTTCTGGATTTTCGTAAGTATCTTCTTCAAGCAGTGTTGTATCTTCGTTTTCTATGTATTCTGTAAAATCAGAATTTTCTGGAATAGGAGACTCTTCGTCTGCTTTCTGTGCAAACTGAGCGCTTTCTTCAACTTTCTTTTTTGCTTCGTCAATTGCACGCTGAACGGCAGCTCGTTTTTCTGTAAGTTCCTGCCAGAGGTTTCCGTAGATGTCTTCTGATTTCAAATAGCAGTCAATGGCCTTTTCTGCACTCTGCATTGCGTAAAGTGCATCGCCTTTTTTGAACAAATCAGTTGCTTCTGTGTAGCGTTCTTTTTCTGCAATCTGAGCTTTTACAGATTCAGCATATTTTTTGGCATTTGCAGCATCTTCTCTGGCATCTCTAGCTTTTGCCTTAAAACCATTGATGCATACTGTATTAAATTTTACATAGGCTTCGTTAGCTTGTTCAAGCATATCGTCAGCAGAGATTTCTGGATTTTCGATTGCGTCCATAGCAGCAAGACCAGCGTTGTAGTTCTTTAAATCATATTCCGCAAGTTCAGCATCATCAGCTTTTTGCTTTGCCTTCTTTGCCTTTGCGTATGCAGCTAATGCTTTATAAAGTTTTTCGAGTTCAGCACTTTCTTTTGAAATATCTTCGCCGTCTTCTGAACGCTTTTTAAGTTCAGCATATTTTGATTCCAATTGAGCAAATTTTTCGCCAGCTTCTTTGTCTGCGCCAGCTTCTATTGCTTCGGTTCGTGAACCTTCTATTTTTGCAAGAGCTTCTTTATTGTCAGCTTTTTCTTTTACAGGGGCAAGTGTTTCTTTTTCTTCGACAACAGGTTCCTCTGCAACATTTTCGATTACAGGTGCTTCTGGTTCTTTCTCTGGTTCTGGAGCTTCTTTAGAGCCACATGATATAAGAGAAAAAATCAATAGGGCAGTGCATGCAGTAATGGTTATCTTTTTCATTTCTACCTCTTTTAAAAGAATTTACTTTAATTTTACTGTATAAAAATCATTCATTCAACGATAATTATAATAACGGTATTTTAAATATTGGCGTTTTTTTGCAAATATTGCAAGGAATTTGGAGGCAAAAAATGGCTGATGATTTTACATTTGAAATTGTAAAAAATCTTGGAACAATCTCAGAAGGAAAAACTGGTTGGAGTCTTGAATTGAATCTTGTTTCGTGGGGCGGCCGTCCTGCAAAATATGATTTAAGAAGTTGGTCTGGTGATCATCAAAAAATGGGGAAAGGAAATTCCCTTACTTTGGATGAAATAAAGAAACTTCGTGATGTATTAAACGGTCTTGATTTAGAATAAAGTTTTGAATTCCTGCTTTTATTAAAGATTGATATGTTGTGCTTGGACTAAATTGTTTTATGCATCAATTATGTATTCAGAAGCAGGAGCGCCTTTTTTTACAATAATCTCATATATCAGTTTCTGAAGCAAAACGTCATCTATTGCGGTTCCGTTTGATGCGCTGTTTGACCTTATTTGCATGTCTGTTTCGGAAAGAAGGGCAAGTATTGCGGCGGTTTGTTTTTCTGACCAAAGTTTTGCTGCATTTGAATATTGAGTCTGCATTGTTTTTCCAAATATTGCAGAAGGTCCGTCCATATACCAGGTTAAAAGCTTACGGAAACAGAATGATAATCCTGAAATAATCATAATACTGTCGTTTTCTTTTGAAAGCCTGATTTTCTGCATTATTTCTATGCCTTTTTCAAGACGTTTTTGCGTTGTTAAAGAAGGATTTGTTATTTCGCTAAAAAGTGTGAATACGGTTTCTTCCCTGTTATGAACTAAGATTGATTCTACGTCGTCGGCGGAAATTGTGCTGCCTTTTGGAAAACATACAAAAAATCTTGAACATTCATTTCTTAAAGTCTGCGTATTGTTTTCTATTAAATCCAGAATTAACTGTGCTGCTTCGTTTTCTATTGTGTATTCATTCTTTTTGAAAAAATCGATAAGCCATGCTTTTTTATCTTTATCGGACATTGCCCAGAATTTCTGGCGGCATGCTGGTGGAATTATCTTTTCAAGTTTTGCATCAACAGAAATTTCATCTGAAACAAGAATTAAAACCGATGACTCATCTGCAATTGGAAGCCAATCGGTAAGCATTTTGAGGTCTTCCTTTTTTTTGAGCAGTTCGGCATTTTTACATAAAACCAGGACTCCGTTTGAAAAAAGTGTTCCGTTTTGCAAAAGAGTCATGACATGTGCAAAAGGAGTTTCGGTTAGATAGAAGAGGTGTTCATCTATTTCGCCGAATTTTTTTTCAAGAGAATTTTTTATTTGATTTATTGCATCCGTTCTTTTTCCGAATTCTGGACCGGAAAGAAGGTATAAATTTCCTTTTGCTGCCATGTGTGTTTTATAAATTAATAGGTTCGCACGATATTTGAAAGAATGCCTACAATTCTAAGTTCCGTGCAGAATATCGGCTTAAAGTCTGGGTTTTCTGGCTGAAGTCTGATTTTGTCAGATTCCTTGTAATATCGTTTGAGTGTAATCGCATTATCGATGACTGCAACTATGATTTGCCCGTCGATTGCGGTAGATGCCTGTTCTATGATTGCAAGGTCTCCGTCTAGAATACCTGCATTCTGCATGCTTAAACCACGAACTCTAAGCGCAAAATAACTTTTTCCAGGACGCACGAATGGTTCTGTAAGATTTATATATCCGTCAAGATTTTCTTCGCTAAGAAGAGGTTTGCCTGCTGCGACTGTACCGAGTAAAGGTACTTTGCCAACAAATGGCTGTGATTCACGGTCGCGAACATCTGATAAAACTCTTATTGAACGTGAGCGTTTCTGACTTTGTGAAAGAAATCCTTTTTTCTGAAGGGCAGAAATGTGATCCTGAACAGCTCTTAATGAAATTCCAAAATGTTCTCCAATTTCGCGTACAGTTGGTGGATAAGAATTTTCTTCTGTAAAATTGGAAATAAATGTCAGAACTTCTTTCTGTCGGTCAGTAATACCTTTCATAAACTTCTCCTTGGTTTATTCTTCTTCGAATTTTTTGTTGAACAAGTCCTCTATGATGTTTGCAGCCTCTGTTTCGTCTTCTCCTTCGGCTTTAAGTGTAAGAGTTGTGTTGTAACCAGCTCCCATTGCTATTACACCCATAATTGATTTTGCATTAACGGCAGTGCCTTCGCGTATTAATGTAATTTCAGCCTGAAATTTGTTTGCAGTCTGTGCAATAATTGCTGCCGGGCGGGCATGGATTCCAGCTCTGTTTTGTACTGTTAAGATTTTTTCAACCATAATCTGTTCCTTATAATTTTAGTTAGTCTGTTTATTCTACTATTAAAAATGTTAATTCACTTTTTATAATATTTTATGATGCTTTTTCAAGTGTCTTTAATACGAATCGTCATTTCCGTAGTAGCCTGTCTGTGCATCACCGGTTTCAATCCATTTTAGTACATTTTGATTGAAGTCTTTTGCTGAATTGTAACCCATATTTTTTAATCTTTCATTCATGGCCGCCGCTTCTATGATAATAGGGAGGTTTCGTCCCGGGCGAACAGGAATTTCTATTACAGGGATTTTTACACCCAATAATTCTTTGTATTGCTGGTCTGTACCAAGCCTGTCATAAGCTTTGTTGGAATTCCATTCTTCCAGCTGAACAATCATCTGAACTTCTTTCTGGTCGCGGATTGCACCAACACCGTACAACTGCGAAATATTAATGATTCCGAGACCTCTTATTTCCATGTGGTGGCTTATGAAAGTATTTATACCGCGTCCAAGAATAACGTTTCCGTTGACGCATCTTATTTCGATAATATCGTCGGCAACAAGTCGATGTCCTCGTTCTACAAGTTCCAGTGCTGTTTCACTTTTTCCAACACCTGAATGTCCGGTAAGAAGGATTCCTATACCGTAAACTTCGATTAAAACACCATGCATTGTCTGATGCGGGGAAAAAATATTTGAAAAAACACGAAGAATTCTGCTTGAAAATTCTGTTGAACTTAAGTCTGTCTGTAAAATAGGACAACAGTTTTCTTCTGCAAGCTGGCGGAATTCTTCTGGTGGTTCAAGATTGTAGGTAAAAATACAGCATGGAATATTAGGACTGAAAAAGTTACGTAAGGATTCGAAGTTTTTGTCTTTGTGAAGTTTTTTAAGATAGGCTGTTTCACCGCGTCCAAATAATTGAACTCGGTCGCTTACAAAATTATCATAAAAACCGGTAAGAGCAAGTCCCGGCCGGTTGATTTCAGCAATTGTAATTGCTCTTGGAAGTCCTCTCTGACCAGCAATGCATTTTAAATTTAAAGCGTCGTGTCCGGATGTTTCCAAATCAAGAAGGTTAAGAACCGTAAACTTCTTTTCAGCCATATTTAATACTATACGCTTTTAGTGATTTTATTTCAATACAAATGATTAGCAATATAAAAACAAACGGACTGCCTTTATTAAGACAGTCCGTTCTTTGCTAGAAATTAAAAATACAACAACGTATCCCAAAATTGATGCGCTGCTTATTTTTCCTGAATCTTGTCCTTTTCCTTTTTAATTTTGTTGTCAAGGACATCCATCATCTTATTAAGGGCTGCGCCGAAATCATAATCTTCGCCAGTTACATGGGCCTGTGTTCCCCATTTGAAATTCAATGTTGTATCAAAAGAATATGCTTTGTCGTGTTTTACTTTAAGCATAAGATCTACGATTAAATCTTCTGCATAAGAAATTCTTTTGAGTTTTGAATCTATCATATCTGATTGTTTCTGGTCTAATGTGAAGCCTACTGCATTTACTGAAGTTGTCATTTTTGTCTCCTGCAAAGTGTAATCTGTTTATGACTCACTTTTTAGTTTGATTTAGCACTTACATACGCAAGCGGATATTCAGTTTTTTTCTGCTAACCTCGTATCATAGAGAATTATACAACGGATTTTTTAAAATACAACTTTTTTTTATTGTAATAAATATTAATAAAGTCTGATTTTTTTTACCGATAATCAGAAATATCATGAAAATTATTCCAGCTGAACAGTGTGATTTTTCTCTTCTTTGCGATTTTATTAAGCCTTTTGAATATGCCTGTGTAGCCTTAGCTGCTGATTTGCGTCGTAAATCAAAGAATTTATATATGATTTGCAGGGAAGTTTCTTGTGTTCGAAATGATAATGTTTCTGATGGTTATGATGGGAAAATTGCTGCAGCGCCTTCTGAAATAAAAAAGTGTGGTAATGTAAAAAATATTCTTGGTGTTTTTAAGCTGGATAAAACCCTTTTGCATTGCATTCCTTTTTTAAGTTCGGTGATGTCAGGTGATGTTGATGATGCCGATACCGATGGGTTAAAAAATGAATTTGCACGTATTTTTTCAGATTTTGTAAAGGATAAGCATATAAAATGTATTGACGGCGAAAGGGAAGCAACCGAATATTTTTTAGAAATATTAAAAAATCAGGGGCAGATTCCGTATCAGGAAAATCATTACAGGCTGATGATAAGCGGAACAATTTCTGCTCCGCCTGAAAAACTTAGTGAAGATGATGAAATACGCCGATGCGGGCCTGAATCTTTTGAGCAGTTGTATGCTTTGCAGAAAAAATATCTTGTTGAAGAAGTTGTGCCGTTTGGAAAAAAAGCCTCTGATGCAGAAGTTTCTATCAGTTTGCGTTTGATTTTGAAAAATCAGTTGTGTGTTGCAGTTTTTTACGATGATGAAGCCGTTGCAAAGGCAAACACCAATGCAATCGGGCTTAACTGGATACAGATTGGCGGTGTTTATACGCATCCGCGTTTTCGCCGCAATTACTATGCACAGCATCTTGTTTATTTTTTGTGCCGTCGTATAGAACATGCGGGAAAACGGGCTGCACTTTTCGTAAAAGATATAAATGTGCCTGCAATTGAACTGTATAAAAAAACAGGCTTCAAAGATGCAGGCTTATTTGAAATTGCGTATTTTTCTTAGTTTCTGAATGAATGAATTGGAGCCGGAATTCTTCCGCCTCGGTTGATAAAGTCGGCACAGCCAAACTTGCTTACTGGCATTACAGGGCATCCACCGAGCAATCCACCGAATTCAACCCATTCACCGGCTTTTTTGCCAGGAGCAGGAATTAAGCGGCAGGCTGTAGTTTTGTTGTTTACCATACCAATTGCAAATTCATCTGCAAGAATTCCGCTGATTGTTGTAGCAGGAGTATCTCCAGGAATTGCAATCATATCAAGACCAACTGAACAAACTGTAGTCATTGCTTCCAGTTTTTCAAGACAGATTGAACCGTTTTTAGCAGCTTCAATCATACCTTCGTCTTCGCTGACTGGAATAAATGCACCTGAAAGTCCGCCTACGTTTGTACTTGCCATAACACCGCCTTTTTTTACCATGTCGGTAAGCATTGCAAGAGCGGCAGTTGTTCCCGGAGCACCGCAACCTTCAAGACCAATTTCTTCCAAAATGCGGGCAACAGAATCTCCAACGGCTGGAGTAGGGGCAAGGCTTAAATCAAGAATACCAAAATCAACACCAAGACGTTTTGCAGCTTCGCTACCAACCAGCTGACCCATACGTGTGATTTTAAATGCCATCTTTTTAATACCGTCAGCAAGAA
>CAMOWQ010000030.1 GCA_946628495.1 uncultured Treponema sp.
TGCCGGTACAGTCATAATTATCTGTGTTTACAATGTTCTGAATAAAGAATTTTCTGCATTTCAGTTTACCGTCAAGTTCATTTTTTTCTGGAGAAAATTCAAACGGAAGAAGTGAAACGCCTTTAAATTCAGGATTATACCTTTCAAGATCAAAACCGTTTGTTATTCCCTTTATTTTTATGTTTTTTTCAGCAAAAATTGCAGAAAGACCGTCTGTAAACTGAATGTTCAGAGGATCCGTTATTTCCAGTGCGTAATCTTCTGAAACTGTCGTGAGGTATGCCCCGGAATTTGCTGCGATAAGGAACGGTTCTACAGTTGTTCCGTTAGTTGAATCTGTAAGAAGCTGTGTATCAAGTCCCGTATACCATACTGCTTCACCGATGCTTGAAAAATTATGATGATATCCAGGTCCGCAGTTATGAATTGTTACTACAGCTTTTGATTTGCTGAATGTTTTTCCTTTGTGCATAAAACCAGGTAAGGTTGCCGTTGATGCATCCTGACAATGCACGATATCAGGAATTTCTGAGCGAGGAATTTTTCTTCCGTATTCATATACTGCTTTCTGAAAAAGAACGTCCATGAAAATTGCATCTTCGTAGCCAGTGCCTTTTTTATGAATCGGATTCATTTTTTCTTCGTTTTCTGAATATGTATAAATATTTTCTTTTTCTGCAAAACTTCTGCTGTTTATAAATATGATTGAAAAATTTCCTTCAGATGAAATTGCAGAAGCGTATGAAACCTTCTCTGTTTTTCCGCAGATTTCAATTGGTACGTCTGTAAAAATTTCCTTGTATTCAAGTACATTTTCCCATGTATTGCATTTAAAAACCGGTATGAACAGAGTTACCTTATGGTTAAGCCTTGTGAATTCCTTGCATAAAGAAAAGGAAACGTTTTTTACGCCGCCGGCTTCTGCAATTCCGGCACATTCCATGCTTACTATCCAAAGTTTCATTGTAAATCCTCCTCTGAATCAGAAGTAAAATCAGATGTACGTTCTTCTGCATTTTTATCTGCAGGTAACGTGCCTGTTTCTGTTTTATCTGTATAAATTGACGGGAATGCATTTTCGGTATTATAGGTTTGCAGCCTTCTGTAAAGGGCATAATCAGGAAGTTTTGCCTTTTTTATTGCAAATGCAGAAATGTCTATTTCAGGAAATTCTTTGTATGGTTGAACTGCCTTTATTACATCATCACGACGAAGTGATTCTACCCTGAACGAAGGATTTTCCTCTGCCTTTCTTAGAATATAATTTGTGCAAAGCTGTGCAAAACTGTCAGCCGCATTCTGCAGATACGCATTCAGACTTTCATTGTCTATAACTTTATTTAGTTCATAAAGTTCAGGAATTGCCTGTGGAGCTACTGTAAGTGAAATTGAATAATCAATCTGGTAAGAAAAGTCAGCTGATGCAGAAAGTGAATTATAGAATGATGCGGATGGAAGTGAACCTGAAACTGTTTTTTCTGTATTAAGAGGCGTTATTGTAAACTGTATCATTTCTGCGTTTGTGGGTATAAGAAATTTCCAGTTCCAGCTGAATGTTCCGGGAATAACAACCTCTCTGTCAATTCCGTTGGTTTTTGAAATTACTATTCCGCATGAACCCGGCTTTACTTTGAATTGCGTCCATCCGGTGTAAAAAACAAATGCTGAAAAAATCAGGAGTATAAAAAAACATATATTGAATTTTCGCATTATCAAAAAACCTCTATGTTGAATATCCAGTTATGATTGATTATCATATCATAAAATCAGTACAATATAACATATATATTAAAATGCGTAACCCCAAAAACGGATATTTCAGTTCAAATTTAAAATTTCTCTTTAAGATGACAAAGGCATCGGTTGTCGGAATGCTGATGTTCACGCTGACACTTCTTATTTTTTATGTCATAGGAAATTATCAGGAGTTTCTTGACAGCAGCCTTAAGCTTATACTCAAAGTAATATCGTACTCTGTAATAATGTCGATTTTTCTTTCTGTATTTTCTTTTTTTGATTTGATAATAACCGTGATATTTTCTGACATAAGTTTTTTTCAGCTTTTCTGGGAGTTTTTCTTTGTCGGCGTTATTATCGTTGACATACTTATTCTTAGTTTTACGGGAATTGTTTCGAATCTTTCATTCGGAATCTGACCGTTCATCTGACAGGACTTTTTATGTTTATAGTGAATAATAAAATTAATTTGCCTGACCTTCTCAAGAAATTCTGCAGTGTTTTTCAGGAAGCAGGTTTCAGTTCTTATCTTGTAGGCGGTGCTGTAAGGGATATTTTTCTTGAAAAGGAACCTTCTGATTATGATGTTGCGACAAATGCTACTCCTCAGGATGTAATAAAACTTTTCCGTTTTGTAGTACCAACTGGCATTGAGCACGGAACTGTTACGGTTCATTTTATGGGAACAGAAATTGAAGTTACGACTTTCAGAACCGAAACTGGATATTCTGACGGACGACATCCTGATACTGTAAATTATGCGGCAACAATTGAAGAAGATTTGAGTCGTCGTGATTTTACTATGAATGCGATTGCAGTAAATCTTGCAGACGGTTCAATTGTTGACCCGTTTGACGGAAGAAAAGATATTAAGGCAAAAATAATCCGTACTGTTGGAAATGCACATGACAGGTTTATGGAAGACGGTTTAAGGCCTGTCCGTGCCATTCGTTTTGCTGCCCGGCTTGGTTTTAAGATTGAAGATGAAACGTATTCTGCAATTTCTAAAAGTGAAATTCTAAAAAAAACAGGCAGCATTTCGGTAGAACGGTTCCGCGACGAGCTTATGAAGATGATGTCTTCGAATTTGCCTGGTAACGGAATACGGATGATGGAAGAAACTGGCATTCTTAACCTGTTTATGCCGGAATTTTCAAAATGCCGCGGTTGTATTCAGGCTGATGACAGGGGTTATCATATTTTTGACGTAATGGATCATCTGATATATGCATGCAACGGTTGTGTAAAAGAAAAGCCGCTGCTCCGTTTTGCTGCCCTTCTTCATGATATAGGAAAGCCTGATGCCCGTACTGAACGGAAAGTTGACGGATTGACTATATATAATTTTTATAATCATGAAAAATATTCAGAAAAAATTGCAAGAGAAATTATGACCCGCCTGAAATTCAGTAATGCGGAAATTAATCATGTATGTCTTCTTGTGGAAAATCATATGTTTCATTATGAAAGCGGCTGGTCAGATGCTGCTGTGCGCCGTTTTATAATACGTGTCGGTTCTGAAAATATCGAGGATCTTATAGACCTTCGTCTTGCTGATATGTACGGAAAATATAATGAAGATGTACGTATTCATGATTCACCTGCATGCCAGCTTCTTATAGAATTAATGGACAGAATAAAGGCCGTTCAGGAATCGAATAATGTACTTTCCTTAAAATCTCTTGCTGTAAACGGACGGGATTTAATGCAGATGGGCATTCCTGCAGGAAAGTCGCTCGGTTTTATACTGAATCAGCTGCTTGATATGGTTATTGAAAATCCTGAGGATAATGACCGGGAAAAACTTCTTGCTATTGCCAAAAATATTTATGAAGAAAATATTTCCCGTAATATGAATTAATCTTTTTGCCCTGCATTTTCATGGTTTTTCATGAGGCTGTATGCACCGCTTATTTTTAGGAATAAAGGCATGAATACAAAAATAAGAATGTAGCCTCCAATCATGCTGATTATAAGAGATTTTCCGAACATGGGCCAGAAAGGAATCTGTGCCCCGTGAGAAACTGCCTGTTTCCATGCCGCAAAAACCATGCATAAAGTAATTAACGGTGTATAAATACAGTCTGAAAGAAGTGTTTCAAAAAAGTGTGTTGAAAGTTTTCCTGGAATCAATCCGAGTTTTGCATCAAGAAATGCAGATATTTTTTTTAAAGGAACTAAAAATCCTATGAGAATGCTTATTATAAAACTGACTGCAAAATTTATAAGAAGCGACGGCCATGTAAAATGACCGGATGCAAGGAGACCTGTAAGCGAAAGAAAGAAACTGAGTGTGACACCCATCAGTAAACTCATTCTTATTTCGATTTTTTTTGCGGCACGTTTAATTTCAATTTCATTCATAACTTAACAGCCTCCCTTTTATGTTTTACCACGGTAATTTAGCTAAATTATCATTTTACCTTGGTAATTTAGTTAAATTACCATGTTCATTCTTTCACGAACTTCTTCCAGTGTTTTTATACCGATTTCTCTTGCACGGGCAGCACCCTCAAGCAGTACTTTTCTGATGTATTCAGGATCCGCTTCAAGGCGGGCACGTTCAGCGCGTAATGGTCGGAGTTTTTCGTTTATTGCTTCTGTAAGCTGAGCCTTTAACATTCCGCCGCCGCCGTCTCCAATACGGGCAGCAATTGCAGCTGGTTCTTCGCCTGTACAAAGACTTATAAGCATAAGAAGGTTTGCAACTTCAGGACGATGTACAGGATCGTAAGTTATATTTCTGTCCTGATCAGTTTTTGCCTTTTTAATAAGTTTTGCAGTTTCATCTTCGGTTGCAGAAAGCATGATTGCGTTTCCGCGGCTCTTACTCATTTTCTGACTTCCGTCAAGTCCAAGAATCATAGGAGTTTTAGAAAGCAAAGCCTGTGGTTCTGGGAAAACAGGTTCTTTTCCAGCATCCGTACAGAATTTTTTGTTAAATCTGCTTGCAATTGTACGTGTCATTTCAAGATGTGGAAGCTGGTCTTTTCCAACAGGAACAACGTTTCCCTTGCAGAAAAGAATATCGCAGGCCTGATGAACAGGATATGTATACATTCCGACATTTACGTTTTTAAGGCCGGCAGATTCAATTTCTTCTTTTACAGTTGGATTGCGGCTGAGCTCAGCGTTACTAACGAGTGTCAGGAACGGAATCATCAGCTGATTACATTCAGGAACATAGCTATGAGGGTAAATAATAACATCCTGCTTTTCAGGATTAATTCCTGCAGCAAGGTAATCAATTACAAGCTGTTTTGTGTTCTGGCTGATTTCCTGATATGCATCGTGATCTGTCAGAACCTGATAGTCAGCAATCAAAATCATTGTAGGAACGCCCATGTTTGCAAGTCGAACGCGGTTCTGAATAGAACCAAAATAATGTCCTATATGAAGTCTGCCTGTCGGACGGTCACCTGTTAAAACCCTGTATTTTTTTGGATTCTTAATTAAATCTTCTTCAATTTTGCGGCTTCTTTCCAAAGCGGCTTCAAAACTTTTGTTTATGTCACTATATTGAATTTCTTCGCTCATATTTTCCTCATTAATTTTTTTTTCATTATATATGGAAATATGGGTATTTTCAATAAAGATTCTGAATGGTAATTGAGAATTGTATCTTTTTATAATATAATTTTGCTATGATTTATCTTGCAAAACTTGGTGAGCTTACGCTTAAAGGCTCAAATTTAAAGGATTTTGAAAATCAGCTTAAGCATAATGTTATAAAATGCCTTTCTGCGCAGATTAAAAACAGATTTGTGGTTACGCTTCGTGCAGGTCGCCTGTATATTGAATGCGAAGATTCTGATTCAGAAAAAATTGAATTTCTATTGAAACACCTGATTGGTATTGCCGGATGGGCAAAAGCCGAAATTTGTGAAAAAGATATTGAATCCATAAAGAAAACTGTTTTTGAACTTGCCAACAGTGTAAAAAATAAAGACGGATGTAAAACATTTAAGATAGATGCCAGAAGGGCTGATAAAGGTTTTCCTATGAATTCCTATGAAATCTGCTGCGAAGCTGCCGGACCTGTAGAAGAAATAATGAAGGTCGATGTGCATAATCCTGACTGTACGATTTTTATTGAAGTGCGCGAAAAATGCTATGTATATACTGATTCTGAAAAAGGATGCCGCGGTCTTCCAGTAGGCTGCAGTGGAAAAGGTCTTCTTCTTTTGAGCGGAGGTCTTGATTCTCCTGTAGCAGGTTACAGAATGCTAAGACGCGGTATGAAAGTTGAATGCTGCTATTATCATTCGTATCCGTATACTTCAGAAGAGGCAAAACAGAAGGTCGTTACGCTGGCACAAAAACTTGCCTATTACGGCATTCAGATGTATCTGAATATAATTCCTTTTACGGAAGTTCAGATGCGAATTAAGGAAAAAGCACCTGAATCCTGGTCTACACTTATGCTTCGTGTTTGTATGATGAAGGTTGCAAACAGGCTTGCAAAACGCTGTAATGCACAGTGCATAATTACCGGAGAGAGTGTCGGTCAGGTTGCAAGTCAGACTGTTGAAAATATGACTGTAACCGAGCATTTCTCTGACTTCCCTATGATGAGACCTTTATGTGGTCTTGATAAGGAAGAAATTATAAAAACAGCTGTTGAAATAGATACTTATGATACTTCAATTCTTCCATACGAAGATTGCTGCGTATTATTCAGTCCTAAACATCCTGTCTTAAGGGGAAGCTGCGAACAGGCTGATGAGATTTATGCTTCACTTGAGGTTGAAGACCTTATTGAAAAAGCCTACAAGGAACGTGAAATCGTAAAATTGACTTTTTCTGATGAACCTGTCTGGAAAACTGAATAATCATTGGAGGATATGCCGGAATGAAGGCTGAAGAAAAAAAAGCTATATATAATCTCCTTAAGGCTGCTGATTCCTGCTATCATGAATATCAAAGGTCGTGTATGACTGCAGACATTCAGTTTACCGATGATGAAATTTCTGAACATAAAACAGAAACGAAACTGGATTCTGTAGAGTCAAAGCCTGCTTCAGTAACAAATTCTGGAGTAACAGTTGATGAAATTGCAGCAAAGATAAGCCGTTGTACTAAATGTCAGCTTGCCCGAACCAGAAATAATGTTGTTCCCGGAACTGGTGTATTGAATCCTCTTGTAATGGTTATTGGCGAAGGTCCCGGATATGACGAGGATATGCAGGGACTTCCATTTGTAGGAAAAGCCGGTATGCTTCTTGATAAGATGCTTGCCGCAATCCAGCTTGACAGAAAGACAAACTGCTATATTGCAAATATTGTAAAATGCCGTCCGCCTAACAATAGAGATCCTGCCTATGACGAAATACAGGCATGTTTTCCTTATCTTCAGACTCAGATTCATGTACTCAAACCTAAGATGATTATATGCATGGGAAGAATTGCAGGTCAGACTCTGCTTAATACCGAAATGGGTGTTGGTCAGCTGCGTGAAAAATTCTTTGATTATAATGGAATTCCTGTTATGGTTACATATCATCCGAGTGCCCTGCTTCGTAATGAAACGTTAAAAAGGCCTGCATGGAATGATTTAAAAATGTTCAGGAAAAAACTTACGGAATTAACGGCTGTACAGAACTGACAATGTTATATCTGGAAATTATTCTTAATCTTCCTGTTAACCAGGGGTTTACTTATTCATATATTCCTCCCGAAAATGAAAAGCCTGAACTAAAGCCAGAAATCGGAAAACGTGCAGAAATAATGTTCGGCAACAGAAAGACACAGGGTGTTATAGTAAATATGTCTGAACAGATTCCTGAAAATTGTCCTGTTGAAGCTTCGAAAATTCGTCCGATAAAACGCATCCTTGATAAAGACGTTCTTATAAACAGTGAGCTTGTCGAACTTGCACGGTGGATTTCAAGATACTATATATGTACTTTTGGAGAAGCCGTTTTTTCCATGATACCTTCTGGCCGTCGTGATTCAAGTGCAGGCGGTTTTCTGTTTGAAGAAGAAATCGGCTCTGTAAAAAAGAATGACCTTTCTGATGAACAGCAGAAGGCAGTTGATTCAATACTTGCTGCGTCTGGCAGTAATAATAACAGTCTTTTTCATTATCTTTATGGTCCGACTGGTTCTGGCAAAACAGAAGTATTTCTTTCGCTTGCAGAAAAAATCCTTGAACAGGGAAAAGGTGTAATCTATCTTGTTCCGGAAATTGGACTTACGGGGCAGGTTGCAAAAGCTGTAGGCGAACGTTTTGGAAATACCGCTGCAATTCTTCATTCAGGTCTTACACCGTCTCAGCGTCTTGGTGAATGGCACAGAATTATCAGAAAAGAAGCAAAAGTCGTAATTGGTGCAAGGTCTGCCGTTTTTGCTCCTGTTCCAAATCTTGGCTTAATCATTATTGACGAAGAGCATGACGGTTCGTATAAATCTGGAAATAATCCACGCTATCATGCAAGACAGGTTGCAATGTACCGCTGCAATACACTTGGAATTCCGCTTCTTATGGGAAGTGCTACTCCGTCTGTAGAAGCCTGGTACGGCATGCAGAAAGGCAGTATTGTCCGTCATGTACTTTCAAAAAGACTTGCAGGTGGCGAAATGCCGCATATTACGAGCATAGATTTGAATTCCTACAGAAATGACGGATGTATTTCTCAGCCTCTGCAGGATGAAATTAAAAAGACTCTTGAAAACGGTAATCAGGCAATTTTGTTCCTGAACCGTCGGGGTTTTACCCATTTCTTTCATTGCAGTTCGTGCGGTTACGAAATTGTATGCAAGAATTGTTCAGTTCCCCTTACCTATCATAAAATTGATAACAGACTAAGATGTCATTATTGCGGGTGGTCAACAATTCCTCCTCAAAGTTGTCCGAAATGCGGTTCTATGGATATCGGGTCATCGGGCTTTGGTACAGAATATATAGAGGCAGAAACAAAAGCAAAATTTCCTAATGCAAGAATAATAAGGCTTGATACTGATTCCTTAAAAAGTAAGGAAGAACTTCTTTCTAAACTTGATGATTTTAGAAACGGAAAATATGACATAATGCTTGGAACTCAGATGGTTGCAAAAGGTTTGAATTTTCCAAAACTTCAGACTGTCGGTGTAATTCTTGCCGATGCAGGACTTCATATGCCTGATTTCCGTGCAGGAGAAAGGACTTTTTCCCTTATAACTCAGGTTGCAGGAAGAGCCGGAAGGTATTTTCCAGACGGGAAGGTTTTTGTTCAAAGTTACAGTCCCGGTCGTGAACCGATTTTATTTGCATGCCGTAACAGTGTTCATGAATTTTACAGTTTTGAGCTTAGTCAGCGTGAAATGCTTGATTTTCCGCCTTTCTGCCGGCTTGTAAGGATTGTTTTTAGAAGCATGAACAGGGAACTTGCAGCGTCTGTTGCTGCCGATGCGTCACATCTCCTTCGCCAGAATGTTCCGCAGGGAGCATTGCGCAATGTAGAGATAATCGGACCTGCTGAATGTCCTATAGAAAAGATAAATTCCTCGTGGCGGTTCCAGCTTTTGTTAAAAGGACCGTCAATCATACCTTTGCAGAAAATGGCGTGGAATCTTGCGTTTGGTTATAATCATACTCAGAACGTTTATATTGAATATGATGTTGATCCTGTAAGCCTGCTTTAAGATTTTGATTATACGTGCCGTCTTATACCGTCAAATTTAATTTCATAAAGAAAAAGTCCCTGCGGCGGTGCTGTAACTCCTGCCTTGCTTCTGTCTTTAGCTTCAAGGATTTTCTGGAAAGAATTTTCAGGTGCATTGCGTAAATCAAGATTAATAAGGGTTCCTGTTAGAGTCCTTACCATTTTCCATAAAAAGGCGTTTGCTTCAATCTGAAAAACAAGAAGTTCGTTTCCCCATATATCTTTCTGAAGAAAAAATTCTGCATTTTCGATATACCTGAAATTCGAAACGCTTTCATCACCTGCTGCTGCAAAAGAGGAGCAGTCTGTCTCTCCTTTAAATGCAGAAACATAGGCATTAAGACGCTTTACGTCAGGTGTATAATTAGGAACATACCAGCAGAATCTGTTGTTGTTTGCACAGATACTTTGTCCGAAAGCAATAAAATATCTGTATGTTCTGCTTGTGGCTGATTTTCTTGAATTAAAATCAGGAGGGACTTCACAGGAATCAACAATGCGTATGTCTGATGGAAGAAAGGAATTCAGGGCACGAATATAGTTTTTTGCCGGAATACTTTCAATCGGTGTGTAAAAATTTGCAGCTTGTCCGTAGGCATGTACTCCGCTGTCTGTACGGCCAGAACCGTAAAGATTAATTTTACAGCCGTGCATTTTTTCCAAAGCCTTTTCAACTTCGCCCTGCACTGTCCGTTCTGCCTCACCACCAGTCTGTTTATCCTGACGCTGCCATCCGCAGAAATCTGTTCCGTCATAAGAGATTTTAAGAAGTATGTTTTTTTCGTTCATAAGGCCTGTAAATTATAAATCATCATCTTTTAATATTTTTGTGAGCATGTCATAAAAATTGCGTGCATGTTCAAGAAGAGGTCCAGGTTTATTTTTTGAAGATTTACCAAGACCGAAAATTCTTGCAATTGCTGTTTTTGATTCACTTAATTTTTTCAGTCTGAGCTGCTGGTCTTCCTGCTGTCCGTATTTATATTCAAGCAGGCCTGTAAGGTAAACAACTCCGTCCCAGCCATAATTTTTATCGATGTCAGGACCAAAATTATTCAAGGAAGAGCTTTTTTCTACCCTGTTCTGTTCGTAAATTAATGCCTGCTGATAGAAAAAAAGCGCTTTTCTGTAAAAAACCTGTGCAATATAATCAAAATTGTGGTCATAACATCGCTGATTCATTTCGTCGCAAAGCCATGCAAGCCTAAGGCAGATAATTCCCTTTTTCATTGTCGGAATCATATCTGCATCAACATCCTCGTAGCACAGAAGTGCCATATAATACATTGCAACTCCATCGTAAAGCGTACGGTTTCTTTTCAAATTGAAATATGGAAATACTGTTTCTACAGCAGCTTTTCGTTTATCCATATGCTCAAGAAGCTTATCCTTTACTTCATCTTTTTTTATTTCCTTAAAATCTGACCAGAAAAATGCTGAAAGACAGTTAGGACAAATTCCTATTTCGTATATTAACGGATATATCCTTCCGAATTTTGCAGAAGGTTCATAAGTTCTGTGCAGTTCGTCCGAAAGTCCGCCTGCAATCATACGTCCGTTTCCGCTCATCATTATTTCTTTCTGAAAAGCTTTTTTGCATACAGGGCATTCAATTTTATCTTTTGACCAGTATGAGATTGTAGGTTTCTTTTTTTCTCCTGATGTTTTTACAGCCATAGTATAATGTCTCCTGCTTTATTATTTATCGGAAGATTTTGTTTCCAGAATTACAAAGGCAATGGAATAATCTTTTTCATGACTGAGGCTTACATGCATATTGCACCCCCCGAATTTATCCAAAAGTATCTGTAATGCCTTTCCTTCTGCAATTAATTCAGGTTTTCCAGATTCATCGTTTACAATATACACTTCTTTAAGGTCAAAACCTGTTATTCCCGTTCCAAGTGCTTTTGAAAAAGCCTCTTTTGCGGCAAAGCGTGCAGCCAGGTGCATCTGTTTAGAAATATCCGAGCCATGCTGCATGAATCCCAATTCTTTTGGATTAAAAAAACGCGAACATATTTCAGGATTATCTATCCATTTTTTAAAGCGACGTACATCGGTTATATCTGTTCCTATGCCACAAATCATGTCTCGTTTCCGTTAATTCTTTTCTGCTTAATGCAGATTTTATTCCTGTTCTGTTTCTGCCGGTAATTCAGAGACAGTTTTTTCGGTTTCATCAGCTTCGATTATTTCTTTTTCAAATTCGAGTGGAATTTTTTCTTTTGATTTTGAAGTAACTGTAATTCCTGATGGAAGGTTGAACCTAGGCTGATATTCATATATTCCGGGTTCGGTAAGTCCGCGTAAGTCAATCTGAACTGTATTTGACGAAGGTTCATAATTATTCAGAACAGTAAGAGGACCTTTTACAGAGAAAACATAATTCGTAAGTTCTGAAGTACTTTGCGGCGAAAGTGTAAGACTTTCATCTTTGTTAATAAGGTTAATTTTTACGCCAGAAAATGTTTTTTCAATTACGATTGGAGAGATTTTTACGGTAACTGCAAATTTCAGTTCTGGATCTATTCTTATTATGCTGTTTGGATTTACAAAAGATGTACTGTCCATGAGCGTTCTGTCAATTCCATTTATATCGATTTTTTGTGTAAGAATCCTGTCTACGTTCTGAACAACGCTTTCTGGTCCGTATATTTCTACGCTGGAAGGTTTTATTGAAATTTCACTTATTTCATAACCGAATGCAGGTTCTCCAACAATTCCGGCTTCAAGAGGAACAAATTTAACTGCTTTTTTTTCTGCCTTTATGTTTATTGATTCTGGCTTTACACGGACTTCAGCAGATTCGAGCGAAAGTATTTTTTCAGAAAGTTCTACTTTTACAGGAAGATTGTAATGTCCGTTTTCTGTAATATAATCAAGTACAATGCAGGCATCTATATCATCATGATGAAGTGCCGTTATCTGTTCCCTGTCTGCCCTTATGCTTACATTTACATATTTTGGTGTATCTCCAACATTCATTACAATTCCGTTTTCCTGAACGCGAAGAGGGATTGTGAATGTTTTTGAATCAAGCAGGGACATGTGGTGGAAGAGATAGAGAAAGATTGCAATAATAAGACAGAAAATTTTTGCAGTGATATTGTAGCGGAGTTTCTCAGTTAGTTGACTTACTTTCATCTATTGTGTCCTCCATTGTTGATTGTTCAGGCGTGATTTCAAGAAGGTTTTCAAGAATTTTAGTGATTTCATTCAACGATAAATCGTAATTTAGTTTTGAATCAAATGCCAGGCTTATTGCACCCGTTTCTTCTGAAACTACAAGAACGACTGCATCCGAAACTTCCGAAAGACCTAAAGCTGCCCTGTGTCTTGTTCCGAATGTCTTTTTTATATCATAAACTTCACTCAACGGTAAAAAGCATCCTGCGGAAAGAAGTTTTCCTCCCTGTATAAAACAGGCTCCGTCATGAAGAGGCGTATCTTTTCCAAAGATAGTAACAAGAAGTGTTGAAGAAACATCGGCATTTAGTTTTGTACCGGTTTTCATGATGTTATCGAGTTTTGTATGTCGTAGAAATACTGCAAGCATACCTCTTCTCTGTTTTGAAAGCATTTCTGCTGCAATAAGGACAGAATCTACATAAGTATGCTTTGAACGGCTTCCGAATGCAAACCATTTGCTCTGTCCGATTCTTAAAAAAAGTTTTCGGATTTCAGGCTGAAATACAATTGTAAGCGAAATTACAAGACCTGGTGCAAGAATGGTTACAATCCATAAAAGCGTTTCCAAATCAAGTATAACGGCAACAGCATAAGCTAATGCAACAATTACGATTGTTTTTAGAATCTGAATGCTGTTTGTTTTTGACATAAATTCGTACGCTTCGTAGAGAAGATATGTCATAATCCCGATATCAAGAAAAGGTTTGATATAATTATAAAGATAGTTTATTCTGTTGAATGTATTCATTACGGTACCTGTTAAACAGTATACTTCATCACTTTCAAAGTATCTACAGTTTCTTTTACATCATGCACTCGTATTATTTCTGCGCCGTTTAATATGCTTATAATATCTGCTGCAAGTGTTCCATAAAGTCTATCTTCTGTTGGTTTCATGTTTTCTTCTGTGCCTGTCATTTGTCCTATGCATCGTTTACGCGAAAGTGCCATCAGAACTGGATAACCTTCCTTTGTAAGCGAACGCAGGTTTTTTATAAGATTTACGTTTTCGCTGAATGTTTTTCCAAATCCAATGCCGGGATCCCAAATTATTCTTGATGAATCAATTCCGACCTTAATGGCAAAATCTGTTCTTTGTTTTAGATAATTTATTACGTCATCGGTAGCATTTCTCTGTTTTAGGCTGCTCTTTTGTGTTTCGGAAAATTTCTGTAAATCATCAAAATACCTGTGCATTAATATAACGGAAAAATCCTGCGATGCAGCAAATGAAGCCATCTGTTCATCATCTTCCAATGCAGAAACATCATTTAGAATGTCTGCACCTTCTTGTGCAGCGGCTTTCATGACTAAAGAATGCCTTGTGTCTATTGAAATTACAGCATCTGTATGCCTGCGTAATTCCTGTACGATTGGAAGAACTCTTTTTAATTCCTCTTCTGCTGTAATTTGAGAAAATCCCGGGCGTGTAGATTCGCCGCCTATATCGATGATGTCTGCACCTTCTTCAAGAAGCTTGTATGCACGTTCTATTCCGCCCCTGCTTTTTTCAAAAAATGAATCTGGCGTTGCATTTACAATTCCCATTACAAATGCCGGATTTTCTGACCTGCATAATCTTTTTCCAAAATACTTTTCAATCATCTTTCTGCTCCACAAAGAAAAATTAATATTTTATATGTATAAGAATGTTAGCGTTAGGATTGCGAGGCTTCATCTATAGCCTTTTTTATTTGTGAGGAATTCAGTCCTGCTTCTTCCAGAATATCGTTTCTACTGCCGTGACTATAAAATTTATCTTCAAAACAAAGGGTTTTTATATTTGAATGATTGTTTTTTAAAAGAATTGATTCAAGATATTCGCTTATTCCACCGTCATAAACACCGTCTTCTGCAAAAACAAAGCCGTAATAATTTTTACAGATGGAAAGAAAATACTCTTCGTCAAAAGGTTTTATAAAGCGTAATATATAAATATCTGCATAGCCGTTGTCTAAAAGTTCAGCCCTTACAGCTTTTTGAACTTCCGAATATATTCCGCCCGTGCATATAACAAGAATTTTACGTTCTTTTGAAATAAGGCTTTCTTCACTGATTCCGCCAATTACAAAAGATGAACACGGTATAAATATGCCTCTGCCTTCTTTTACAGGTGTTGAAAATTCTTCGATTTCGGTCGGACATGAAAGTTTAGGATATCTGATTATGACCGGATTTGTATCAGCCAATGCCCATTCAAAACATAGCCTTAAATCTGCTGCACTTGCAGGTGAAAGAATCCTTATGTCAGGTACAGGTCTGAACAGTGCGATATCAAAAATTCCCTGATGAGTTGCTCCATCATTAGGAACGGCACCTGCCCTGTCCAGCATGAATACGGCATGTAATTTTTGAAGTGAAATATCATGAATAATCTGATCTACAGAACGCTGAATGAATGTTGAATATATGCATACGACCGGTAAGGCTCCGCCTTGTGCCAGTCCACCTGCAAATGTTACGGCATGTTCTTCTGCAATGCCTACATCAAAAAATCTTGACGGATATTTGTGCGAGAATGCAGAAAGTCCTGTTCCTTTTGCCATTGCAGCCGTAATACCGACAATTTTTTCATTTTTTTCTGCTTCTTCCAAAATTATGTTGCTGAATGCTTCTGTAAAACTCAGGGTATCGAATTTTTCAAAAGTTCCGTCTGAAATCTGAAAAGGTCCGACTCCATGAAATATTTCAGGTTTATTTTCTGCAGGACTATATCCTTTTCCTTTTTTAGTAACAACATGCACTACAACGGGCCGTTTAAGATTTTTTACTCTTCTTAGAACTTTTTCAAGAGAAGCTTCGTTGTGTCCGTCTAAAGGTCCGACATATTCAAATCCGAAATCAACAAAAAGATTGTCCGTAAAAAACAAACCTTTTATAGATCTTTTGAATCTGAATATGAATTTTTCTATATGATTACCTATAAGCGGAAGTTTTGATATTGAATTATCAAATCTATACCTGAATGACTGATACTTACCAGTCATTGTAAGACGGCTTAAATATCTGGAAATTGAACCTGTGTTGTGGTCTATGGACATCTGGTTGTCATTCAGTATTACGATTAAATCCTTGCAAAGCTGTCCTGCATGCATAAGACCTTCAAAGGCAAGTCCTCCGGTTAAAGCGCCGTCGCCTATTACGGCAATTACTTTTCCGTCTATGCCCTGTAATTTACGTGCTGTAAGCAGCCCCAATGCAGAGGAAACAGATGTTGAAGCATGTCCGTTTATAAAAAAATCATGCGGACTTTCGAATTTATTTGTAAAACCGGAAAGACCGCCTTTTGTCCTTATCGTTGAAAATTCTTCATAGCGTCCTGTCAAAAGTTTGTGTGCATAACACTGATGGCTTACATCCCAGATTATGGCATCTTTTGGACTTTCAAAAACTCTGTGCAGGGCAATTGTAAGTTCAACAACTCCAAGGTTGCTTGCAAGATGTCCACCGTTTTTGCCGACTACTTCAATAATATTCTTGCGGATTTCTGCTGCTAATTCTGAAAGTTCTTTATGAGAAAGATTTTTTATGTCAGCTGGAGATTTAATTTTTGAAAGCACCCCTGCTACCCCTGCAAAAAACAATAACGCATTTATAAAATAAAAAAAAGACCGCCATAGTTACAAAAACTACCGCGGTCTTATCTAACATAAGATGCCGACAATAAAAGCATCGTCTGAAAAAAAGTTCAGAAATAAATTAAAACTGAACGAATCTTTCTTCAAGCTGATTATCTTGACTTATGACGATTGCGTCTAAGCATCTTCTTACGCTTATGCGTCGCCATCTTCTGGCGTTTTCTTTTCTTTCCACAAGGCACGATGGCACTCCTACTTTATAAAGTGGTTAGATTATTACAGATTTTAGGGTTTACGTCAAGGGAGAATGCCTTTATATTTCCATTCTTCTGCTTTTTTTGTGATGATTTTGCTAAGTTCGCCGTAATCCTGGCTGTTTCCGTCACATTTCCATAAAATTGTATTGCTGCCTGGAATATCATTGATATATGTAAACTGCTTTTTTGCATATTTTTTTGTATTATGTTTGATTTTCTTCATGATGACGTCGCGGTCGTTTGCTTCAAAAAATTCATGATAACCGATTGCCTTCATTCCAGGTGTATTTTCGTTATAGCCCGTTTTTATAAGTGAATCAAATTCTTTTTCAAGACCGTTCTCAAACATCTGGTCAACACGCATTTCTATTCTTTTGTGTAAAATTTCCCTGTCTGGTTTTAACACTATGAATAAAAAATCATATTGACTGCGGAATTTCTGTTCAATCTGAAAGTCGCTTCTTGTTTTTCCTGTAAGATAATATATTTCTAGGGCACGACATATTCTGTATGCATCATTTTCGTGAATTTTTGAAACACTAAAAGGATCTACGTTTTTTAGTTCTTCATATAGACTTGCATTTCCTTCGGTTTTAATGCGTTCTTTTAGTTTTTCCCTTAGTTCTGAATCTGAAGCCGGTGTTCTTGGAATACCGTATATAAAATTTCTGATATAAAAACCTGTACCTCCGCACACAACCGGGATTTTTTTTCGGCTGTAAATGTCCCGACAGGCAGCGTCTGCATTATCTATAAAATCCGAAACGCAGAACTGACAGGAAGGTTCTGCAATATCAATAAGATGATGAGGTATTTTTTTACAGAATTCGGCATCAGGTTTTGCAGTACCGATATTCATATGTCTGTATACCTGCATTGAATCTGCGCTAACGACTTCTGCATTTAAAATAAAATGACTGCCTGTCGGGGAGAAAAATTCTTCCGTTAGGGCAGTCTTTCCAGAAGCCGTCGGGGCAAAAATCACAATGACAGGAATTTTCTTTTCTGATTTATTGCAATTATTGTCCATAATACAAACTTACAAGCTAAGTTATATATATAACTAAATTAGTCCTGCTGTTCGATTCTGTAATTAACTTTCTTTGTAAAAAGTTGTCTTGCAGCGACGCAAACATCCTTGTCACAGTTTTGTTTAATTTCAGGGTCATCAACCTTTGCCATCTGATAAGCACGTCGGCTTGCTGCAACCGTAATTTCATAAATATTACCGTCGAACTGAACTAATTCTTCAAGTGGAAAAATCATTGCACAAACTCCTAAAAATAATATTAGATAATATCATTATATGTATATTATGTCAACATTACTTAGAATTATGTCTTAGAATTTAAAAAGTTCTTGTTATAAAAATCAGACTGAAAATATGAAAATATAAGAAAAATCTACTATGTCTTTTATGAAATTCGGGAGTATAATTTAAATATAAAATGCTAGTATGCAAGTGTACAGCAACGCATATTGGCTTATGGAGGATTAATAAAATGAAGAAAGTATTGACATCATTACTTTTGGCATCTTTGCTCGCATTTGTTTCATGTGCATCTGCAAAGACTGAGGCTGCAGAAGAAGCTGCTCCAGCAGATTCAGCTGCAAAAATTGCTGCATTAGCAGAAGAAGGCGCTATTGACCTTTCAGAATGGCAGTCACCTGATAAGTTTGCCATGAAATATAATGCTGAAGAATATACTCTTACCTGTAGAGGTGCTGAGTATTTCTACTTTGCATTGCCACAGGAAGTTGTTCCTAATCAGGACATCCTTACAGTTCACATCACTGGTGAAAACAAAGGTAAGGAAGGATTCCGCGTATGGATTGATACAGGTTCTCAGCAGGATTTGTCTGATCCACAGTACATGGGATGTGTAGGCGATGCTCTTCCATCTGGAGAATTCGATGTTACATTCGAACTCAATGCAAACAAAGGTGCCGGCGGAACTTGTCTCTGGATTAAGGGACCACGCTGGGGAACAATGATTGATAACGTTGTATTCAAGTCAATCTCTGTTGTTTACAACTAATTGAATTAAAACTACCCGTTTTGAATTCATGGCTGCCTTGATTTTTATCAAGGCAGTTTTTTTTATATCCAGATTTATTTATCAGATTATGTTTGTCGTTTTTATGATTATTAAATGAATCAGCCTTTTAATCCGCCGGAACTTACACCGTTAACTATATGTTTTCTTGCAATTATAAAAAGTACAATCATAGGAAGAACGACTATGGTAGAAGCTGCCATCAAAAGTTCGTTAAAGCTTGCGGCTTCGGTCGTAAATACCTGAAGTCCGTATGGAAGCGTACGGCTTTTTGCATCAGAAGTAACATAGAGCGGCCACATAAAACTGTTCCAGGAAGAAAGTGCATTCAAAAGAATTATCGTGAAAATCGAAGGTTTTGCTATCGGTACCATGATGCGCCAAAGATACATCCAGTTTGATGCACCATCTATGCGTGCAGAATAATACAGGCTGTCGGAAATTGTGTCAAAAAAGTTTTTAAGTATATAAGTATAGAAAATGTTCGAAATAAAAGGCATTACAAGAGCCGGAATTGTGTTGTAAAGTTTGATTTTAACGATTGTCGTATAGTTTGTTATAATCAGCATTTCAAAAGGAATCATCATAAGACTGAGAAGGATTGAAAAAATTACGCTTCTGCCCGGAAATTTCATCTTTGAAAAGGCAAATGCGCCGAGAATTGTTGTAGTTGTTGTACATAATACAGAAAGAATCATGACAATCACTGAATTTAAAAAATATTTTCCAAATGGTGCCATTGAAAATGCCTGTCTGTAATTTACAAAAGAAAAAGATGATGGCCAGAATTTCGGCGGGAATTGAATTGCTTCTGCATGAGTTTTAAATGAATATAAAATCATCCATAAAAATGGAAATATCATAATAAGTGAGCCAAAAATTAAAAAAATATAGGCTGGAATATGATGAAGAATCCTTAATATGTCTATTTTTTTATAACTGTTAACGTCTGATATATTTTTTTTCTGATTTTTCGGCTGATTTTTCATTTTAATCCCTTCTTTCCCATCCTTTTTTTAAGGTAAAGTTCGATTAATGTTACAATCATAATGCAAATAAAAAGAATTACGGCTGCTGCTGCTGCATAACCGTATTTTCGTTTTTCCATCATTGCATATCTTATGTAATAGACAACTGTATACAGGTTGAAATAAGGCCCTGGTTTTCCGTTAAAAAGTGGATACAGTTCGCTGAATACCTTAAAACAGCTGATTGTATTTACGATACATACAAGAAAAATTGTAGGTGAAAGAAGCGGAACTGTTATTCTGAAAAAAATACGTGTCGGTTTTGCACCGTCAACGCGGGCAACTGTATAATACATTTCATTAATGTTCTGCATGCCCGAAAGCAGGATTATGATTGTAAAAGGAAGAATGTTCCAGATTCCAAAAATGATGAGGGCAAGCAGTGACCATTTAGATTCCGTTACCCACCCTATTTTTTCTATTCCGAATTTTGAAAGTACCCAGTTTATAATTCCGTACTGCTGGTTATACATAAGACGCCAGATTAATCCGACTGCAGTTACAGAAGTTACCATCGGCATAAAAAAGGCTGTTTGAAATATGGCGCTTCCTTTTAATTTTTTATTTAAAAGATTTGCAAAAAAAAGTGCTATTGCAGTGCTTACAGGAACAACAAAAAGTACATAAAGTGCAGTATTTTTAAGTGCAGAAAGAAATTTATCGTCAGAAAGTACATAACGGTAGTTTTCAAAATTGAAACCGTTGTATGTACCGCGAAGGTAACTGTAATTTTGCTTAAAAGATATTACAAAAACGTTTATTACTGGATAAAGTGTAAAGATTATTATGAAAATTAAAAAAGGAGAAAGATAAAGCCAAGGTTCAATTTTTGAAAAAATATCACGCCGTTTCTGTGAAAATTTCACGAAAGTCTCCTTCCGTTTTCGCCGTCAAAAGTAAAAACGCCTTTTTTCTTTAGTCCAACTTTTATTTTTTTTCCGATAAGTGCGGAGGTTGGAACCGTATTTTTTGTTGTTGTGTCTGTATTTGCGTTGTTTGAAACTCCAGAAAAATCCTGTTCAAGTTCATCCAAATTTAAAATTGCATGAACGGTATTTCCAAGATAAGACATTGTTACAATCTGATCTTTTCCCATTTCGCTGATAAACTGGATTTCCGCTTCTGTTCCATTTTTATCAAGAATAAAAGCTTCCGGACGGATGGTAAGGATAACCGGGTGGTTTGTTTTGTCAGGATTATCTATTGATTCAAGTGCTTTTGTTGTTTTGAGGGCTTCAATTACCGGCTTTGTAAGTTCAATTTTATTTGCCGGAGGATTTCCCAAAAACTCTGCCACAAAAAGAGAATTTGGATTTACGTACAATTCCTGACAAAGTCCGCTTTGCATCAAAAGACCGTCTTTCATCAAAAGAATGCTGTCTGAAATAGACATTGCCTCTTCCTGATCATGCGTAACGAAAATTGTAGTAACGCCGGTTTCTTTCTGAATGCGACGGATTTCCTCGCGCATTTCAAGGCGGAGTCTGGCATCTAGATTTGAAAGCGGCTCATCCATAAGCAGAAGCTTTGGGTTTTTAACCATCGCACGGGCAATTGCAACACGCTGCTGCTGCCCGCCGCTAAGTTCGGATGGATAGCGTTTTAAAAGATTATCAACATGAACAAGCTTTGCAATTTCCTCTACCCTTGTCTTACGCTCTTCTTTTTTTACCTTCTGCACTTCCAGCGGAAAAGCAATATTTTCTGCAACCGTCATGTGCGGATAAAGAGCATAATTCTGGAATACCATTCCAATGTTTCTCTGGTCAGGCGGAAGTTTTGTAACGTCTTTATCATCAAAAAAAATCCGCCCTTCAGTTACTGGAATGATACCGCAGAGCATATTTAAAAGTGTAGATTTACCACAGCCTGAAGGACCGAGCAGACAAATAAGCTGCCCGTCTTCAAGTTCTGCAGAAAAATTGCGTACTGCAGTTGTGTGACCAAATTTTTTTGTTACGTTATCAATTCGAACTTGCATATGTGTAAGGCCACTGGTGGCCGGTGTTTTTTGATTTACAATTATCTACCGTTTAAAGCGTCGTTACACTGTTTTTCAATTGCAGCGACAGCTTCTTTTGCAGTCATTTTTCCGTCAACAACATAGTTCAGGTATTCTTCAAGAATCTTGCGAACTGCAGCAGAACCAGTTACGTTAGGGAACGAACCTGAAACAGCCATGTTAGCCTGAACGTAAGGTAATGCTGAAGTTGCAGGAAGATTGTTCAAGTATTCAACATATTCAGGAACATCAGCAGAAGTTCCATAAGGACAAAGAGCAGAGATTGCAATTGCCCATTTAACTGCATTTTAGCGGAATGGAAAGATTCTGCTTTTTCTGGTTGTTCTA
>CAMOWQ010000031.1 GCA_946628495.1 uncultured Treponema sp.
CAGGGCTGATGTGGTCTTTTCCACCCGGCTCGAATACTACCTTTTCTTCGTTCCATCTCATTGGCCAGTCTACACGCCAGCCAAGTTTTGCACCTTTGAAGGTACGGATATCTGCAGTTTCGCAGTTACCACATTCACACTTGTAAGTGATTCCGTATTCACCGTCGTAGTCTGTAATTTCAGTTGTATCTTTCTGGCACTTACCACAGAAAATTGCCACAGGCCAGTAAACGTCTTCAGGCTTCATTTTGTGAGCGTCATCGCGGTATTCGTTAAGACATTCCTTGATAACGTCGCGGTTCTGCATAGCCTTCTTCATACCTTCTGCATAACGGTTTGCACGATAGCGGCTTGCCTGGTAAAGGAATTCCGGCTGAATACCAACACGTGGAAGCTGAGTTTCAATATCAACTTCGTGATGGCGGGCATAGTTTTCGTTGCGGCCTGTAGTATCAGGTACTTCTGTAATTGGATAGCGGAGGTATTTTTCAAGGATTTCAGGGTCAGGCATATTAGCAGGAACCTTGCGGAATACATCGTAATCATCCCAGGAATAAATAAAGCGTACTTTCTTACCGCGGTCACGCAAAGCACGGACAACAAGGTCTACAGTAATAATTTCGCGGAAGTTTCCAAGGTGAACAGTTCCCGAAGGTGTGATTCCTGATGCACAGGTATAAGAATCCAGATCTCCCTTTTCGCGGATAATCTGGTTTGCCATCTGATCTGCCCAGTGACAGAGCAGAGGATCTCTTTTTTCGTTATTGTGATTGTTCTGATTTTCGTTACTCATAGTTTAATATTATAGTAAAAAAACACATCTGTAGGAAGTAGAAAGCAATTGTTTTTTATTCAGCGTATAATTTAGCTTCAAAATACTTTGCATTACATTCAATGTAATCTTAAATTATCTTTCACTCACAGATTCATTATAATTTCTCCTTAAAAAAACACACAAATTCAATAATCTTTTTTTTATAAAATAAAAAATTGTATTTTGAATAAAACTGTATTATCATAATAATCTATGGATTCAATATTTCTTGCAAGTTCAGATCAGTCAACAATATCTTCTTTTATTTCCATTTTTGAAGAAAGTTTTCAGGTAAAAATTGATATCTATAATGACGGTGTTTCCGCAATGAATGCCATACAGAATAAACTTTACGAATGCATCATCATAGACACAAGGCTTTCTGGAATAGACGGCTTTGAATTAATAGAATTCCTTCATTCAAAAAAATTAATAAAAACTCAGCCCGTTATAGTTGTAATTGAAGAACTTACAGAAGAAAAAAAGCAGCTTCTTATCAACATGGGCTGCAATGAACTTATAACAAAACCAATCGACAAAATTCCAACAACAAAGACAATCAACAACGAGCTTATGTATTCTACGCTCAGAAGAAATGTTATAGATTACGAACAGAAAAACGAAACAGATCCTATGACAGGCCTTCTAAACAAAGAAGTTTTTCAGATAAATGTAAGAAGACTTCTTAAACGCGGCAACTTTGGCGCAATGATTACCTTTGACATCGACAATACGCAGTTTATAAATGAATTTTTCTCTCATCAGGAAGGAGACCGCATAATTCAGGGATTTGCAAAATGCCTTCAGAAATGTATGCCCAAAAATTCACCTATTTCGCATATTTCCGGCGACCGTTTCTGTGCATTCATACCAAATGTTACGGCTCATAATGATATCGAAAATATCTGCAAAAATTTCTTAAAATATATCGAAGAAAACCTTAAAATTGTAGATTCGTCACGTCAGATTACCGCTTCTATTGGCATTGCAATCTGTCCAATGGCAGCGACTACTTATGATAATCTCATAACAAAAGCAAATCATGCGCTTCTTTTTGTTAAAAATCATGGCAAATCAGGAATCCGTTTCCATACCCCTCGCGACGACCGTGATGAACTGTTAAAAGGTAAACAGGAAATTACTTTTGAACATGCATCTACAATACTTCGTCCGCGAAAAACTGAAGAAATTCAAACATGGCTTAAATTCGGGGAATTCAGGGTTGTATATACGGCATTTTTACGATACGGAGATTCAAATCCTGCAGCTTCGCTGACTTTAATCAACATTGTTAGTTCAAACCGTTCTGAAAAGCCTGATTTTAACAAAGTAGTATCATTGAATCAGAAAATTACGACATTCATTCGCGAAGCACAATATCCAGGTGTTTATTCCTGGTATAGTATAAATCAGCTTCTTGTACTTGATGTAAGGAATCAGAATATAAACAAGGCAATAACACAACTTAAAGTTGAAATTTCAGAAGAGATGAAATTCCTTGAACTAGATTTAGACATTTTTAACAAAACCAGAAGCGACAACAAGCAGACAGATTTTTAATAATCTATTTAAGAATTATCAATCCACAACGTAACAGTCATAGCCTGCACTTCGAAGTTCATCTGCAACCGTATTATTTTCATTTTCTTCTGTCAGAACAATATAATAAGTCGTTCCGCTTGCACGTTTTTCCATCGTAATATAGCATGAAAAACCTTTTGCTTTTAATTCATCAACAAGAAGTTTTGCATTAGATTCGGTACGGAAAAGGCCGAGTTGAAGCTTTGTTTTTTTTAAATTCTTTTCATTTGTACTACCAGCTGATTTTTCTTCAGTATGGACAGTCGTTTCTGAAGATGGAGTTTCATAGGCCGACGGTGAATATGAACCGCTTTCCGGCTCAGCTTCTCCGCTTTTTGGAACAAAAAACCAGAACGGAGAAGGAAGAATCTGCACATCACCTTTAACAATTGCAGCTTCGATTGAATTGGGGAATTTCTTACTTAAGGTTACCGCATAAGAATTATCACCTGTAACATACCATAATGTTAGAAAAATAGACGGCCATACAGCAGACATTGACTGCACTTTGGTGTATGCCTGAAGCAATGCAACAGGTTCCTGAATTTCTTCAGGAGTTTCAGCCTTACAGAGCGACGACCATTGTGAATAAAGCTTTATATAAGATTGAATAACATCGCTTTTTGAATTTCTAACGGCAGAATTAAGATATAAATCAGCTGTATGATAATCTCCAGCAGAAAGCGCACAGCGAACAGCATCAATTACAAGTTCTTCATTCGTTTTTTTAGGCATATCTTCTGCATCACCAGCTGCTATTCCCGCGGCTGCCGCATAAGACGCAACGGCATCCGAAAAATAAGACATCTGTTCCTGAATTGACCCCATAAGCACATACACTGCCCTTCTTTCTGCAGGTATGCTCATTTTTTGCACAAGATTTCTTAAATATTCAATACTTTCGTCAGCAGTTTCTTTTGCAGCAGCAAGAACAGCAGCATCTTTGGCTTTTTCTGTCTGAGCAAATCCTATTGAAGAAAAAAATGCAAAACTCAAACATAGGATTATTTTTTTAGTAATAGAGAATTTCATTTTATTAATTTACCTGACCGTTTTCAGAATTTTCGGGTGCCACGACAGCATTTTTCTCTGAATCTTCTTTTTTATTCTTAAATCTGTCTTTAAATTTTACTTTTTCCCGACGAGTTTTTTCTTCAGTCTGTTTTTTTTCCAGCAATTCCATTTTTTCTGCAAAGTCAGTTTTTCCGCTTCTTTTCGAAGAACGTTTTTCACGCACATTTTCTTCCGTCGGATTCTGAGAAGAAGGCTTTCTAAGCTGAGAAATAAAATATATTAAAATTGAAAAAATAATTCCCGCTGCAAAAGCAATAAAAACAAGGACGGAAACCGGAATATCAGTATACTGTTTGAAAAACCATATACTGCAGACATTTTCCAGATTCAATCCGACAAAAAATGCAAGAAAAACAACTATTGCTAAAATAAAAATTAAAGTTGCAACCATAATTACAGTATATACTCAAAATAAATAAAAATCACCAATTACAATCACAAGTCACACTGAATTTACCGATTTTTTCAAGTTTTTGTGCATGAAGATAAAGTCTTGAGGCTTTTTTCCCGCCGTATAATTCATCACCAAAAATTGGAAATCCCGCTTCCGAAAGATGCACGCGGATTTGATGAGTTCGTCCCGTAAAAAGAACGCAGCGTATTATAAAACATTCTGTGCCTTCAATTTTCTTTGTTCCAATGATTTCAAAATCTGTTTTAGAATACTGTCCGCCCTGTTTTTCGGAAAGGCTGCCCCATTTTCCTTTTGAAGATTTTGAGGATATTCTTCCCATGAATTTTTCAACCGTAAAGGCATATCCGACAGAAAGATTTGACGCATTCTGAGCCAAAGATTTTTTTACTGACGAAACTGCCACAGCCGCCAGATACTCTTTATAAAAATCATGACTCTGAAACATTTCTGAAATTTCTTTATTTGCAGCACGATTTTTTGTAAAAAGAATTACGCCGCTTGTTTCGCGGTCAAGTCGGTGCATTATGCCTGCATACGGAGGATTTCTTAACGAAGGATTTCGCTTCCACAGATAATCTACCAATGCATCGTGAAGGTTTGCACGTTTTCCAGTAATTGTCTGCTCAACAGGAAAAAAAGCAGGTTTATTTACAAAAATCAAATCGTCAGTTTCAAAAAGCACGTCATCATCAGACATTGTAAAAGTGATGTCGTCGGGGTGTTTTTCAAAAGAGAACCTGTCTCTGTCAAAATCAACCGTAATCATTGAATTTTTTGTGACAATAAAGGAAGGGCGTTTCATCTGCCAACCATTAACATAAACACAGCCGCTTACAATAAGCCTACGGATTTTTGAATTTGAAAAAGATTTAGAATCTATATTAATTCCATTATTTTTAACTGCATCCGAAAGCGTTTGTCTTAAGATTTCGTTTAATTCAGTCTTTTCTGTTACGGCAATGTTTATCTTTTGACGCATAATTTTCCCGGAAAAATGTTTCTAACAGAAAGTCCATTCAATATTATCATTCTGCATGAAGATTTTTATATGACATTCTTCCATACAGACATTTTCTGCAAAATAATCAAGATCCGTACATTCAGGACTAAGCAAATCGTCGGGATTATATGAAAGTTCAAGTTCAGATTCTTCACCTTCGCCTGCAAGCCTTGCCATTGCTCCATTTAACACAACGACATTTCTTACAAGCTCCTGCAATTCAGGACGATTTTTTTCTTCATATTTCTGTTCAAGAAAAAGAAGCTGCATTTTTTCAACAGAACGATGATTTTCGTTTTCGGGAATATATCCGCTTTTATAATCACAATTATTACATCTCTGCCATTCAGCAAAATCGGCAAAGAATTTTGAAGGATAAATGCGAAGAGGTTTTAGAACAGACAGAAACCATGGAACCGCACGACCTGCTGAATAAAATGTCCTGCACGCAAATGCAATATCACGACAATACCGAATGTCTGCAGCAGAAAAAATACCTGTTACTTTTGAAAAAGCTGCATTATCAGCTCCCTGCGTCTGTGGAAAATCAATATGATTAGGATACTGCTGAACAGCAAAATCAAGGCGTTCCATAAAAGACTTAAGGCTGTCTCCGTTTTCCGTTGCAAAATCAAGCTGAAAACCAAAAACAATACCACTGTCATTAAGGATTCTTGCTTTAGAAGAATAAAATTTCTTATCAAAAAGAATTTTTCCGCCTTTTGAAGAACAACGGACAGGAATATCCAGCGAACAGAAAACTTCTGAAGCGGAAGAAACCAATTCGCGGTCAATTACAGATGCATCAACAAGAATCGAAATAAAAACATCGGGTGCAAATTCCTTAATAAGTTCCAGAATTTTCAGAATACGTTTTTTATCGCATGAAATTTTGTCATCATGAATACTGAATTCTGTAATACCCTTTTCCGTAAAATGCGGAATCTGAGATTCTATCTGTTCGCTCGAAAATTTATATTCCTTTTCCATCAACAACCCATAAAAAAAAACAATCTGTTCAGGCAGTTTCACCATGAACAGATTAAAACAAAAACTAAAGCAGTTCTATTCCACGTTTCTTGCAGTCAGCTTTAATTTCGTCAGTCCAGACACTTACCTGCGTTTCACCGATATGAGCCTTTCTTAAAAGGAACATACATAGTCTTGACTGTCCGATACCGCCACCGAGAGTCTGTGCAAGCTCTCCTCTTAACAGTTTTGAATGGAATTCGAAAGATGCACGTTCCGGACATCCGCGTTCTTCAAGCTGAGCTTTAAGGCTTTCAGGACTTACACGAATTCCCATTGAAGAAATTTCAAATGCAGATTCAAGAACTGGATTCCATACAAGAATATCACCGTTCAATCCGATATGACCGTCGCCACATTCAGTAATCCAGTCATCATAGTCAGGAGCACGACCGTCATGAATTGTACCGTCAGGAAGTTTTCCACCAATACCTGTAATGAAAACAGCACCATATTCCTTTGCAACTTTTTCTTCACGCTCTTTTGGAGTAAGCTTCGGATACTGACGCTGCAAATCATCTGCATAAACAATCTTGATGTCTTTTGGAAGAATCGGTTTTATTGCAGGATATCTGTCATAAATAAAGAATTCAGTGCGCTGAAGACATCTGTAAACCTTTTTAACAACCTCATGAAGATAGAAAACTGTTCTGTCTTTAGGATCAATTGCCATACACCAGTCCCACTGATCTACGTAAATTGAATGAATCGGATCCAAATCTTCATCAGGACGGAGGGCATTCATATCTGTATAAATACCAAATCCAGGTTCAAGACCTAAAGCTGTAACCTTAAGTCTCTTCCATTTTGCAAGCGACTGAACGATTTCCATCTTCTGTTCGTTAAGTGCCTTTACAGGAAAACTTACAGGACGTTCAATACCGTTCAAATCATCATTAATACCCGTTCCTGCACCTACAAAAAGAGGAGCTGTTACACGGGTAAGATTAAGTTCTGTAGAAAGTGCCAACTGAAAAAAATCTTTAATGGCTACAATTGCATGCTCTGTTTCCTGAGCATTAAGAATCGATTTATATTTTGCTGGAAGCTTCATCATAATTATTCACCGTCGTAATTAATAAGAGTTGTAACCTTACAAGGAGAAAGGATTTTTTCGTAGTTTAATGCAGGCAATCCTATAATACCAAAGAAGTCGGTAACCTTAGCACCGCCCTGTTCAATAAGATTCTTGCTTGCTGCAAGAGTTCCACCAGTTGCAATAAGATCATCAACAACAAGGAATTTCTGACCTTTCTTTATATCTGATTTATGCACTTCAACAGTTGCAGTTCCATATTCAAGCGAATAACTGCATTCATAAGTATCTCCAGGCAATTTACCTTTTTTTCTAATAAGAACAAGAGGAATACCAAGCCGCTCTGCAAAAGGAGCTGCAAACAAAAAACCGCGACTTTCTACTGCCGCAACTGCATCAAAATTTCCATCCTTATAGATAGAAACCATCTCATCAATACAAAGTTTAAATGCCTCTGGATTTACAAGAACTCCTGTAATATCATAGAAAAGAATTCCAGGTTTCGGAAAATCAGGTACACGTCTGATTGCTTTGTCAAGTAATTCAATATCCATACTAACCATCCACTAAAAATAACGAACTAATTTTAATACTATGAAGCGTTTATCGCAAGCATAAAAGACATTTTTATTTAAAGTTTAACTTTTTTCTTATATATAAGTGCTTTTATTTGTATTTTAAATCGATTATAAATTTGCATATTTTTAAAAATATACCTTGTCAGCCTATGTACTTTGTGTTACTATATATCTAGATACAAAATGTATGACAAAATCTTGGAAGGTGATGACAAATGCTTAATTTTTCAGAAATCCTACGGGGACTAACGGATACCATAATCCTCGCCCAGCTGGACAAAGGCGACAGTTATGGCTACCAGATTAACAAGGCAATAAGCGAATTAAGCGGCGGCGAATTCGAATTAAAAGAAGCAACACTTTACACTTCCTTCAGACGGCTGGAAGAAAAAAACTTTATTCTGTCGTATTGGGGAGATGAAGAATCGGGTGCACGACGACGCTATTATTCAATTACGGAAGAAGGCCGCAAGTTTTTCTTAGAAAATCAGGCGGACTGGGACAGAATTAACGAACTTGTAAAAAAATTAATATAGGAGGCTGTTCAGATGAACAACAAAATCAAAAACTATGTAAACGTACTTTTTAATGACGTACCAAAAACACGGAAGGCTGCAGAACTTAAAGAAGAAATTCTTTCCAACCTTATGGAACATTTTGACGCACACGTTGCAGAAGGAAAATCTGAAAACCAGGCATACACCGAAGCGCTCGCGGATCTTGGCGATATAGACGAACTCCTTTCCTCACTGGCACCTGAACGCGAACTAAAACCACGAATAGATGCATACAAAGAAAGAAAAGCCCGCAACACATCCATTGCAGTAATGATGTACATCTTTGGAGTTATAATTCTTACAGGATTTCCAGCTATTTCGGCAATTTTCGGACTTGGAAACGAAGACAAGGCTGGAATTATCGGTTTTATACTTATGCTTCTTTGTGTGGCAGCCGCTACAGGCCTTATCGTTTATACAAAAATGAGCGTACCGACCGACGTAGAACCATATCTTGCCTCAAAAGACAATGATAATGATTTTAAGAACAAGAAAAATCCGGGATTCTGGCAGTCTCTTTCTAAATTATACTGGCTTTCGGTAACGATAATATTCCTTCTTGTAAGTTTTTCTACTGGAAAATGGTACATAACCTGGATAATTTGGCTGATTGCAAGTGCTGTATGGCAGGCAATCAATCTTTTTTCAAACAATCAAAACGACGATTCTGAATAGGAGCATTTATATGAAACAAAACAATCTGCTTGCAACAATCTGGCTGATATTAGCATTGCTTCTTACGGTCTTTCTTGTAACTTCGCTTTACAAGGGAGTTCCTAAAAAGAGCATTTTCAGAAAAACTGTCAACGAAATTATTTCTGATTCCGATGATTATTATGATGATTGGGAGGACGACTATATGGAAGAAACAGGACTTGTAGCGGTAAAAGAGCCATCTGTAAACTATCCTGCAGTAAACATTCAAAGACTTGTTATACACAGCATTTCGCTGCCTGTAGAAATTACAGACACATCGGACAATGAACTTCATGTAGATTTTATTGACGGTGCAGAAAAACACTGTCTGATTAAAATGGAAAACGGACAGCTTGAAATTAAACAGAAAGAAAACAGACGTCCATTTGTATTTCATTTCGCAAACGGTAAAATATGCCTAAGAGTTCCGCAAAAAGAATTACAAAATATTAATGCAGATGTTGTAAGCGGTTCACTTTCCATAGAAAACATTACAGCAGAAGACTGCGATATAGAAGCTGTAAGCGGAAGCGTAAAAATTGCAAACTGTAATTTTAAGACTGTAGATACAGAAGCCGTAAGCGGAAGTGTTAAGATGGACGGAAATTTCGAAAAAATATCCGTAAATGCAGTATCAGGTTCAATAAAGGTCAGCAGCAATACACAACTTAAAGAAAAGAGCAGTTTTGAAACTGTAAGCGGTTCTGTTACACTCTGTTTGCCTAAAGATTCTGAATACACGCTTGATTACAGTTCAATGAGCGGTTCATTTAAGGATGATATTTCAGGAAACAAAGGAAACAAATCTGGTACAATTCAGAAGGGAAGCGGAAAGCCAAAGATTTCAATTTCAACAATGAGCGGTTCTATAAAGATTGAAAGCAATTAGAACTTTATAACCATACAGAAAAATTTAAAACATCTGAAAAAAAAAGGGGATGACATATAAGTTCAAATAATTTTCCAGGCCAAGCCAATTCATACTTATTGGTAAACCCGGAAATGACACAATTCAAACTTATTGTTCATCCCCTTCTTTTAAACTTAAAGTTTCTTTTAAAACTTCAAATTAAACTTCAAACTGATCTATCTGAGAACCAATCTGACTGATAGTTTCGCTTACCTTAGAAGAAATATCTATTAATTCGGTACTGCTGTTATCAATCTGCATTGTATTTTCATCCATAAGCTGTACAAATTCCTTCATTCGGTCAGCACTCATTTTAAGTTTTCCAACCTGTTCAAGAATTAAATGGTTACCTTCAGACATTTCGCGGGAAGCTGAGCTAACTTCAGATGTACTGTCGTTCATATCGTGCAGTGCTTCTATAATCTGCTTTGAACCTTCTTTCTGTTCGCTCATTGCAATCTGAATTGTCTGCACAAGATCATCCGTACTCTGAATACCGTTTGCAACCGTATTAAAGGCCTTACTTGTCTGTTCAGATGCAGAAACGACATTTTCAATTGAACTTCGGATATGACGCAAATGGTCTCCAATCGTCTTTGATTGAGAAGATGAAGTTTCTGAAAGTTTTCGAATTTCATCAGCAACAACAGAGAATCCTTTTCCAGAATTTCCAGCATGAGCAGCTTCGATTGCAGCGTTCATAGCAAGAAGATTTGTCTGTTCCGCAATATTTGCAATAACTTCATTTGCTTCAAGAAGAAGCTGTGAATCTGATTCAATCTTAAGAATCATTTCGTTTACATCAGACTGCTTGTGATATCCATCCTGTGCACTTTCTGCAAGAATACGGAATGAACTTACCATTTTTTCAACAGTATTATTTACAGAATCAATATTGCCAATCATTTCCTCAACAGCACTAGAAGCCTGTGTTACACCTGCAACCTGATTTGAAATCATCTTTTCCAATGCACTGATATTTGATGCAATTTCATTTACCGCCGCAGAAGTTTCTGTAATTCCATCAGTCTGTTCATGAATTCCCGACGTAGTCTCTATAATACTGTCTTTAATACTATCAACAGCATCAGCAGATTTTGACGTAGTTTCAGAAAGAATATCACCAGCTTCAGAAAGAACAACCTGAGATTTTTTCAACTCGGAAATAATATTCTGAAGCTTTTCCGTAAACTTATTAAAGCCAAGAACGATTGCACCAATTTCATTATTAGATGAAACAGAAATTCGTTTTGTAAGGTTTGCACTTCCCGACGCAATTTCGTTGATTGCCTGTTCGACCTTTTTAAGAGGATTAAGAAGATAGAAAAGAACAATTCCTGTAATAACAAGAAGGATAACTACAATTCCGAAGAATGTAAAAATCATGATATTACGGATTGAAGTTCCTGCTGAATAAATCTGATTTTCCGAAATATTAAAACCGATGCTCCAAGGCGTATTATGAACAGGCGCATATGTTACAAATTCCCTTGTACCACCGCTAAGACTTTCAATCCAGCCAGAACCAATATTTCTTGAAACCATATTTTCGGCTATATTCCTTAAATCAACATGATTCTGAGAAAGACCTGTAAGGAAATTCTTTTTCATTGCATATCCATATTCAGGATAAATGATTACAGTACCGTCTCCAGCAAGAAGCCATGCATTTCCTGTATCACCAAGCTGAATATTGCTGACCATTTTCTGAATTGTACTTAAAGGATAAACGCCGGCAAAAATACCTAATTTTTTTCCGTTTACAATTACAACATGTGCAACATAAAAAATCGGTTTTTTTATAACTTCATCCATTTTTGGATTACTTACATATTCATAGTTACCTTCAATTGCAATTGCCTTGTAAAATTCTTCGTTACGGAAATTAGTTACAGTGCCGTCATCGCGGTATGCAGTTCCATCAAGGGTACAAAAATACATTGCATCGATATTGGAACTCTTTTTATCATTCCTGTCGCACATCCATTTTATAATCTGAGCTTCATCCAAAGTCTGAACGACATCAGATTCAACATAATAACGTATTTCACGAAGGTACATATTAAGTCGATTCGTGAGCATCATTGAGTATGCCTGTGTAATCTGCGAACAGTTTTCAGCATAACTCCTACCAGTTGATTTATTTGAATAATTCGTTACAAGAAATAACTGTCCACTCGTAAGTACAATAAAAACAAGAGCTATAATTGCAATCAAAACGCTGATAAGACTAGTTCTTTTTTTTGCTTTTTCCATTTTTTCACAACTCCTTAAAATACTGCAAAAGAAACAAAAACTTCATTCTATTAGTCTTTCAAATTATCTTTTCTTTGAATAGAATGAATCTAATTGCTTTTGCAATTCGTTGATTATTTTTTCAATACCAGCCTGTTTCAAATCACGTCTGAAAGCAGCGACATATTCTTCTGGATTAGGATTCTGACCGTAACAAATATTTCCCATATACTGACCGTAAACATCATTAACGGCATCAATTTCAGAACTGACATTCGACAAATCCCATACAATTTGTCCAAAAGGATAATCTATTTTATATTGAGAATAAATTGCATTTATCTGATCAAAAACATCCCAATTCGTATCAGTATTGCGGATTTCAAGATTATCGTTTCTACCCCACCAGTAATTTGTTACAATACCGTATGATCCCAAAACCGATTCCCTGTATCCATCCTTATTACGCTTAAACTGAACGCCTTCAACTCCATAATTAATGAGGTTATAACATTCTTCATCATTACGGAGCAAATCATAAACCATAAGAGCTCTTTCAGGATTCTTAGATGCAGCAGAAACTGCCATAGCACCATGAGTTATTGTCTGATATACAATATTCTTTGATTCTTCACCAAACCAGAAAAATCCTGAATCAGCACCAGGAACATTTGTCTTAAGCCTGTTGTAAACCTGTGTGTACCAGGTCTGAGTATGATGCTGTTCGATTGCAGTTTTACCTTCGCAGAATTCATCGCGGTTACTTCGGTTACCTGCATCGTCTGTAAGAACGCCAGGAAGCCAATATCCGTTGAGCGACCACTGACGCATAAGCTTTGCATATTCAACAAGTTCTTTACCTTCATAAAAAGGTGAATAGAATTTTTTCTGATTGCTTTTCTTTACACCAAACATACTTGTAGAAGTAATTCCGTCGGCTATAATATAATCGCTCTTTGACTGGATGTAACCTTCGGCATGGAAGGAACTTGAAGAACCGTCGCTATCCCAAGGAATGACATTTTTAACATTTTTTGCATAATCAAGATATTTTGTCATATCTTCCCAGCTGTGAACACCATTAAGGCCAGCTTCTTTTGCCCAATCCAGACGGTACATAAAACCATGATTTGTCCACTGTGTAAAATTATCTTCAGGGAAGAAATAAATATCTCCGTTCAACCGGCAGACATCCCAATGTTCTTTTGAAACAGAAGCCCAGGTTTTTGGTGCATAAGTCTGTACCATTTCGTCGGATAACGGCATGAAATTTCCAAGACCCGCATTTTTCCAGGCATCAAGCCAGTCGGTTGCAGTACCGATTAAATCAATTGAACCGTCATTTTCAGCAAGTTTAAGATTGTAATTTGTCTGATAATTGTTCCATGGAATGTAGCAAATCTCAAGTTCCGCATTAACAAGCTTTGTAAGTCGCTCGTTCAATTTTTCCAGCATTATTGACGTACCGCTGTCTCCTGGTTTATTTCCAACAGTAAGGTAGGTTATTATAACATGATGATTCTGCACATCTGAATTTATATCACGCTGCGTGACTTGATTTTCTGTACAGGATAGAAGAAAGAAACTACATGCAAATGCTGCAAGTCCTCTTACAAATTTTGTTCTCATTAAGCACTCCATCTATAATAGAATGCCTATAATATAACATGATATATATAATTTGTAAATTTTTGTTTATATTGAATATGTTTAAGAAATTTTAATGGGCAATTTGCAATGCCCTGACAGTTGCAACATTACCGGTAGTTTATATTGGGCATTGCTGCAGTTTTGGCAAGCCTGGAAAATTCATACTTACAATTTTAGTTAATTTTAGGCTTGCCAGAAGTTTCGAAAACAAAACTTCTAAAAGGCATATATACAAAAACTGCTGTCGGGCATTTTCATATTAAAAAGCCCTGACAGTTGCAACATTACCGGTAGTTTATATTGGGCATTGCTGCAGTTTTGGCAAGCCTGGAAAATTCATACTTACAATTTTAGTTAATTTTAGGCTTGCCAGAAGTTTCGAAAACGAAACTTCTAAAAGGCATATATACAAAAACTGCTGTCAGGCTTTTTTTAGCGTTGGATTCGGCCGCTTCCGTTGCCGGCTGCAAGTTTTTCAACTTCGTCAACACTTACCATATTGTAGTCGCCTTCGATTGTGTGTTTAAGACAGCTTGCGGCTACCGCAAATTCTACAGCGTCCTGAGTTGATTTTCCGTTCAAGAGTGCATAGATGAGTCCGCCACCAAAACTGTCGCCGCCACCAACGCGGTCTACAATATACATTTCGTATTCCTTGCTAAAGCAGTAGTCTTTGCCGTCGTACAAAAGGGCAGCCCAGTTGTTGCGGTTTGCATTGATTGAAGTTCTAAGTGTGATTGCAACTTTCTTGAATCCGAACTTATCTGCAAGCTGTTTTGCAACTGATTTGTAGCCTTCCTTGTTCAGTTTTCCGCCTGTGATATCTGTATTTTCTGCTTCGATTCCGAATACGTCTTTTGCATCTTCTTCGTTAGAAATACAAACATCAACATATTTACAGATTTCTGTCATAGCTTGGCGGGCCTGGTCACGAGTCCAAAGCTTTCCGCGGTAGTTTAAGTCGCAGCTTACAGTTGCCCCTGCAGACTTTGCAGCCTTACATGCTTCAATACAAATCTGAACCATGTTTCCGCCAAGAGCAGGAGTAATTCCTGTCAAATGGAACCATTTACAATCTTTAAAAATTTCCGGCCAGTTAAAATCTTCTGGTTTAGCTTCTGCAATAGAAGAATGAGCACGGTCGTAAATACATTTTGATCCGCGCTGACTTGCTCCACGTTCATTGTAATAAATACCAACACGGTCCCCGCCACGAACGATGTACTGTGTATTTACACCAAAGCGGCGAAGAGAGTTGATTGCAGCCTGACCAATTTCGTGTTTTGGAAGCTTTGTAACGTAATAAGCATCCAAGCCGTAATTAGCCAAAGAAACTGCAACGTTAGCTTCTCCACCACCAAAAGTTGAAGTCATTTTATCAACCTGAACAAAACGGAAATATCCTTCAGGTTCCAGACGCAACATTATTTCACCAAAAGTTACTACTTTCATATTTTTCTCCTGTGTAAGCGGGCCGGTCAGAGCCCGCGGTGTTCTATAGCAAAGCGTTAAAAAAAATTGCGATGCAGCAATTTTTTAGCTTTATCTTATTATTTTGGGCGTGCCGGCAAGTACCTTGCCGTCGCTATGTCCGGGGTTCTGCTGCCGCTCCATTGCTGCGCAACAGTCCTTCGGCCTGCCCCTACCAGCGCTCACGCATTTTTAAATTAAATTTTTACAGGTTAGGGATTGTAGCGGCGGGCAAAGCCCGTTCCTGAGCAAAGCGCAGGAATGAAGGCGAAAGCCGGAACCGCGGAAAGCCCGACCGCGCTTTAGCGCGGGAACCTCCAGATCATATTTCCCTTATCCTCTAATCTCTTTTACAATACCCGCTGCTTCGCGAGTTAATTTTTCAATCTGAGCGAAATCACCGGCATTAATCAAATCGCCTTTTACCATCCAGCTGCCGCCACAAGCCAGAATTTTGTCGCAGGCAAGGTAATCGCGGACGTTTGTAGCGTTGATTCCACCGGTTGGCATGAACTTCATCATTGTGTATGGAGCGCTCATAGCTTTAATCATTTTGAGACCGCCTGCATTTTCTGCCGGGAAGAATTTTACTACATCAAGGCCGAATCCAAGTGCAACTTCAAGTTCAGTTGGAGTCATAATTCCTGGAGTTACAGGGTAGCCTTTTTTAATACAGTATTCTACAACTTTTGGATTAAGACCAGGGCTAACAATAAATTTTGCGCCGGCTCCAATTGCGCGGTCTACCTGTTCGGTTGTAAGAACGGTTCCGGCTCCAACAAACATATCAGGGAATTTTTTTGCAATTGTACGAATGCTTTCTTCTGCTGCATCGGTACGGAATGTAACTTCTGCACAAGGAAGTCCGCCTTTAATAAGAGCTTCTGCCAATGGTTCTGCATCGCTCACTTTGTTCAGCACAACAACAGGAACAATTCCCGTAGCGCCAATCTGTTTTAATGTATCGTTCATAAATGCCTCTTTGATTTATGTAATATACTAGTATTCTAGTTATCAATATTCTATCACGATATAAAAAGAATGTCATCAGATTTTTTCCTTGACTTTTTAAATACTGAGTTTAGAATTCCTTTATATGTATTTTTTCGGTCAAGCACTGATTCTTCTTGGATTTGCTTTACAAATATACAATTTAATTATTGATATACGCCTCATCCGTTCTATAAAAAGAACCGTTACACAGGGGAAAAGACGCGTAAGTTTAATAAATTACCTTGTACACGGAATGATTTGTCTTTTCTGCTTTGTATACCTTATTATTTTTCTGCTGCGTATACATACAATCTGGGTAGGAATCCTTCTTTTTGCCGGAGCAGTTTTTGTAACAACCGTGCTTTTATGGATTTTTCTACTTACTAAGGAAATAAGAAAGTCTGCCTTTTCCATCACAGAAACCCTTATCGGCATTGTAGAAGCGAGGGATCCAAATCTTAACGGTCACAGTCTGCATGTACAGGAACTTTCCATTTTGATTTATGAACATCTACCTCAAAACCTCCGCCGTGTTATTATAAAAGAAAATCTCAAATATGCCGCACTTTTCCATGATGTCGGCAAACTCGGCATTCCCGAATCAATTTTAAATAAGCCTGCAAAACTCAGCGAAAACGAATGGGAAATCATGAAACATCATCCGCAGATTGCAGTAAAGATTCTTAAACCTATTAAATCCTTTGATTTAATAAAGGACTGGATTTTATATCATCACGAAAAAGTTGACGGAACAGGCTATTTTAAAATTATAGGCAAGGACATTCCTTTTGAAGCAAGGATAATTTCTGTTGCAGACACCTACTCCGCCATAACAATGCAGCGTTCTTATAAACCCGGGAAAACTCACGAAGAAGCAATTTCCATTATAAAAGATGTTTCAGGAACTCAGTTAGACCCTTTTCTTGTAAGCATTTTCTGCAAAATTCCAAAAGAAGAAGTAGAAGCCTGTATGATTCACGTTCAGCAAAAGATTCATCATGAAAAAGAAGCTTTTAACGAACCTTTGGACATTCTTTCTGCCGATTCGTCGAATTCTTCAGAACTGTAATTAAAACAGATTTTCTTCATCCCAGGGAAATTCTTCGTTTTCCACAAGATAGTTCCCCCCAAAAAAAACAGGGCTACCCAAAAAGTTCTGCATTGCAAAACAAAAGGGCAGCCCGTATTTTATTCAGTCAGTTATCTAAATTAAATTAGAAAGCAACATGGAAGTAGAACATATAGTGTGTCCAACCCTTTCTATTAGAAAAGTTAGAAACAATGTACCAACCGTCAGCACCATAAACAGACTTATTTCTAAGAACGCCAGTTGCCAATGTTGACCCGTTTGAATAGCTGAAATGATCGTCGATATAGTCTTCAACACCGTCGATTACATCCCAATCTTCTTCATCAATAGAATCCATTGTGATTGAGAAGAACTTATCTACATCACCGTCAACTTCTTCACAAAGAGACTCATAAAGAGCCTGTTCGAATGCATCAGAACCGATAATATCATCAAAATCTGTACTTGAGAATGCATCAAGAATTTCGCTTGTAAAAACTGTACCATCATAAGCAAATGCTCCAAATGCGAATACAGTAGCCAAAGAAAGAATTGCAAAAACCTTTTTAAACATAGATTTTCCCCCGAAAAAAACAGGCGATCAAGAAACCCCATTCCGAATCGTCTTTTTTGTTATAGACATCAGCAGTTTTCTACTGATGTGTAATTGATTTTTATTATTGCCTGCAACGCAGACCAACTATGGATTATAGCAACAGACAAAATATTTGTGACTACCCAAACAGGTAGTTTTGAAAAAATTCTTCTGCATTCTTATAACAGATATTCTGCACCATTTTTCCAAGATTTTTTTCCTGCCAGGGGAATTCTCCGTTTTCAACAAGAGAACCAATAAAGTTACAAAGTATTCTGCGGAAATATTCATGACGAGGATAAGAAAGAAAACTTCTGCTGTCTGTAAGCATTCCAACATAGCGTCCAAGAACCGCAGTTCGAGAATAAACGCGAATCTGCTCTTCAATTCCGTCTTTATGATCATTAAACCACCAGGCAGGACCAAACTGACAGTTTCTAAAATTAGCTGCCATTGTTGCAAGAGCTTCGTTATCTTTTGGGTTAAGATTGTAAAGGATTGTTCGGGCATTCGGTTCAGCAGAATAAATCAAATTCAAAACAGCACCAATCTGTGCTGCAAAATTAAAATCATTCAGACTGTCTTCGCCGATATTTTTTCCCGTAGATGCAAGCATTGCTGTATTATTATCGCGCAATGCGCCAAGATGAATCTGCATTACAAAGCCTTTCTGCGCATACAGTTTGCCAAGTTCAACAAGAACCCAGCCTTTATATTTTGCAAGTTCCTCATGCGAAAGTTTTTTACCAACCCATGCCTTGCCAAAAATATAATCAACATCCTCAAAAGTTACAGGCAAATAAAAATCATTTTCCAAAGAATGATCACTTACCAAAGAACCGTTCTGCCTAAAATAATCCATACGGCGGCCTAAAGCGGCAATCATATCATTTATAGAATTAAATTTTGTACCGTCAATTTCCTGAAGCCGTGTAATATAATCTGCAAAAGCAGGACTATCGGCATTCAACACTGCGTCTGGACGGAAAGACGGGCGTACTTTACAAGCCTTCCAGTCTGCCGCAATTTTTTTATGCCATTCAAGACTATCAAGAGGATCATCCGTCGTACACAATTCACGAACGTTCATTTTTTCAAGAAGTCCACGCGGCGCAAATTCCTTTTTTTCAAGCAATGCATTGCACTTATCCCATACTTCGCGCGCATTTTCTTCGGTAACAGGCTCTTCAATTCCAAAATAACGCTTTAATTCAAGATGACTCCAATGGTAAAGAGGATTTCCAACACAACCCTGAAGAGTTTTTACAAATGCAAGATAACGTTCATAATCTGCCTTTTTTACGGCTTCTGCACCGCCCCTCTCTTCATCAGATTTTACAGAACCGTCGGTACGAATATGCCCCGTAATTACGCTTTCTGCAACTCCAGCAGCCCTCATTGCACGCCACTTATAATGATCATGATCAAGCCATGCATTTGCAAGATTACCCATAGACTTGTTTTCAAAAATTTCCTGCGGATTCAAATGATTGTGAAAGTCAAAAATCGGTTCATTTTCTGCATATTTATGATATAAAGTTTTGGCAGCTTCGCCCTGTAAAATAAAATCTTCATCAAGAAAAGTTTTCATATTAAACACCTCGTATACTAGTATATCAAATTTTATTTTATGCGTCACATTAATTTTTCATTAATTACCGCACTTCTACAAATTTCCTTTAAAATTTATACCGAATCTGCTGCAAAGCTCATCATATTGTTTTTTTTCAGCTTCATCCTTAATTCCCGTAACATACAAGGCGGGGGAAGTCTCCCCCTCGCTGCAGCCCGTTTCCGGTCTTCCGCTACCCCCTCTCCTAAGGGGAGAAGCCCCCTTAAAATCCCCCTGCTCTTCATCCGTTTCGTGACCGCTTACAAATAAAGCATGACGAACAACCCCGTCTACAGAATCAACTACGCTTATATCGGGAGAACAGGCTTCTTTAAAGACATCCGTTATATTCAAAAAATGAGTGCAGCCAAGAATAATTACATCACAGTCGCGGCTTCTAAAAAAATCAACGGCAGGTTTAACGGCCTCCAGACATTCAGCTCGGCTTGCAGTAAAGGCATTGTGTTCAATATACGAAACTAATTCAGCATCTCCACGACACACAAGCTCACAATCAGCAGCAAATTTTTCCTTCAGTTCCAAATTATATGGATTTTCGCAGGTAGCATTTGTTGCAAGAAGACCAATGCGTCTTTTTTTGGAAACGGCTGCGGCAAGTTTTATGGCAGGCACGGTTCCTACAAAAAGCACGTCATTATTTTCATTTCTTAAAGATTCAAGAGCATTAACGCTTATTGTGTTGCATGCAATAACAATAACATGCGGCTGGAATTCTTTTTTAATCTTATTAACAAGAGGAAGCACACATTCGACAACGCCTTCATGAGTTTTTTCTCCATAAGGAAAATTTGCAGTATCGGCAACATAAACGCAATTTACACCCGGACATTTTTTCAAGAGGGATGTCATATAAGGTATGCCGCCAACACCGCTGTCCAGAAAAACAAAATCAGTCATACTATCACCAAAAATCATGAGCAGTAAAAAAATAATCAATCACCAAACAGAGCATTGAATGCATTTTTTGCGGCAGCCGAAGCAGAAGACGAAGCATTACCGGCACTTTTTTTTGAAACCCTAAAATAATCGCAGAAATTAGCTTTTTCTTTATCTGCAATGTATTCCGCAGAAGATTCGCGGCAGTCATTATGCATGCCTTTTTCAAAAAAATCGCAGGCAGCACAAACATGCAAGTCTGCACTGCACAAAGGACATTCATCTGAACGGGCAGGTTTATCAATATTAATTTCTCGTTTACATTTCCAACAAATCATGAATTCATATTACTCCTTTTACAAAAAATAATAAACACAGCAATAATCACAAAAAGAAGAGTTATAATTGTAAAAAAATCATTTTCCATTTAATATATATGTATGTTCAGCCAGAATATTTGCCTTGTGCACCAATGCAGGAATATTGCACTTTCGACCTTTGATGAAGACGGTAACATTACAGATAATAAGAATTACTGTCTTGACCACATTCCTAATCCTGGAAAAGCACGTGATGATATCTACAATTATATCAATACGCACGATAAAATAGTCGGTCTAACTTGCAGCGGGCTTGTTTTTTCGAACATGGATCTTTCCGACAAAAAATTCTTCGGATGCAATTTTTATCACTGTACGTTCAACCACACAAGATTTAACGGCATTACACTTAAGATGTGCATATTCGACTTTGCAGTTTTTAACGACTGCAATCTTCTTAAAACAAACACTTTCTTTTCTTCGTTTGCCGGCTCAACTTTTACGCACACGCTTTTTACATCAAGCAACATTATACAAAGCAATTTTAACGGAACAAAAGCAGTTCAATCATCTTTTGACGATTCTGACCTTTCAAATTCACGCTTTATCCGTTCGGAATTAACCGATACTTCATTCCGAAACTGCAACATAAAAAATACAATGTTCGTAGACGCAAAACAGGACAACGTATCGTTTAAAATGTCAAATACAAGGGAAGCCATTTTTGACGCAGCAGGAAATGCTCTTTCTCAAGGCAAGGAATTTTAGCTCTATGAAGATTTATTTTCATCTTAACGTCGTAGGATTTTCAAACTGTTACCTGATTGTAAACGAACATGCACACGAAGCTATTATTATTGATCCGGGTCAGATTACAGATAAAATAATTACTCAAATAGAAGATTCTCATCTAAAACTTGCAGCTGTACTTATAACCCATAATCATTCAAGCCACATGCACGGTCTAAGAACTCTAAGAAAGATTTATGACCCTAAAATTTATGCGGCAGACTGGGAAGTTGCAGGTAACGATACAAACGTAATAACCGGTGACGGAAAAATAAAACTTGCAGGAATGACGGTTCATTATATGGCTCTGCCTGGACATACTTCAGACAGCATGGTCTATATGATAGGAAACGTAATGTTTACGGGAGACGCTATTTTTGCAGGTTCTCTCGGGTCTACAAATTCTAGTTATTCAAAATACATTCTTCTTTCTAATATAGAACGCAAGCTTTTTTCACAGCAGGAATCT
>CAMOWQ010000032.1 GCA_946628495.1 uncultured Treponema sp.
ACTGGCAGCGATTTTTTGTGTATGCCTGTATTTATAATGCGTTTGCCCTGCGACATATACTCCGTGTTATTGAAACACAGAGAATTTTGTGATACATTTACGATGTCAGTTTGGCATACATATCTTTTTTTTACAGGAGGCATTTATGGACAGCGGTAGTTCCAGTTATCCCTTATGCACATATATAAATAACAGCCTCCTGAATAATTCAAACTTCTAAATTGCTCGAATCATTCAAAGGCTTTCAATTTTTAAATTTTAAAAATGAGGCATTTTATGATTACATACTGGCAGCAGATTGACGGTCAATTTTCAAAGACTAAAAAAGATGATATTAACGAAAAACAGCCGCTCTGGGTTGATGCAAGAAGCGTTACCAGAGACGAAACAAATTTAATCCAGCAGACTTACAATATCGATCAGGATCATATTCTTGATATGCTCGACCCTGATGAACTTTCGCGTATGGAAGAAGGTGATGACTACATTCTTCTCATTTTACGAGTTCCTGTTTACGATCCTTCAGCTGAAACTCCGTATTTTACAGTACCAATCGGTATCATCATTAAAAAGAATACAATTATTACAATCTGCTGGACAGACTGCGAAGCTTTAAAAGATTTTGGCGCAAACAGAATAAAAAACGTCAAGCTTTCAGATTTTCCGTCTTTTGTAGTTCAGATTATGAACCGCGCAAACTTAAACTTCCTTCGATACCTTAAAGAAATCAACAGACGTTCTACAAGCATTCAGAACGAAATGCGTATGGAAATCGAAAATCAGGAAATCATGCAGATGCTCGGACTCGAAAAATCCCTTGTTTATTTTACGACATCACTAAAAAGCAATTCCCTTCTTCTTCAAAAAATGAAAACAACCCGTCTTATTAAATTTGATGATGAAGACATTGATTTTGTAGAAGGCGTTGCAATCGACAATAAGCAGGCAATCGAAATGGCCGACACTTATTCAAACATTCTTTTTGGCGTTATGGATGCCTTTTCTTCGGTAACTTCAAACAACCTGAACGTTGTAATGAAAAAACTTGCCATCATCAACCTTGTAATGATGGCGCCAACTTTTGTAACAAGCTTCTTCGGAATGAACTTTAAGCTGCCGTTTGACCAGATGCCTGGTTATTGGGGTGTTATAATGGCAACCGTTTTGTGTTTTATTTCTGTAATTCTGAGCTACGGACTTTTAAACATCAACAGCGAAAAAATCAAGAAAATACGCAATGCTAAAAAAGTAACCCGCAGTCAGAAAAAAAAGATTAAATCAGAAGTAAAGAAAATCAAAAAACAGGAAAAAAATATATAAATATCGGTCAGGATTTTTATCTTTTATCTTCTGTTGTCATAACTTCTATCATAATTTCGATTCCAATTCCTATTGGAAAAACTTCTACCTTTCGGCGGTACAGCATATTCTGAATCCCATGAAATTATATTTTTCGTTAGGATCATAGGAATAGCGGTCTCCGCAGAAAAGGAAAGGCGTATAAGAAGTCCAGCTGCCGCCGCGGCTTACCCGTTCGAAACCAACAGTCGGTCCGTACATATTATCATCGCCGTCAGCATAATCGGCAAACCAGTCCCAGCAGAATTCAAGAACATTTCCGCTCATATCAAAAATTCCTGCCTGATTAGGATTGCCTGTTCCCGGTTCTGTAATTATATCTGGAGAAAAAACAGTTCCCGCAGTTCCGACAATTTTTGTTCCGTCAGAATTTTCTGAATCCCATGCATAAAGCTGATACGGTTCTGTACTATCCGTTTGTCCGCTTACAAGGTTACAGCTGAGAAAATCCGTTTTTGAACGACGTGCTGCATATTCCCATTCAGCTTCTGATGGAAGACGAAAACCATCGGCATTCCAGTTGCATACTGCTAAATCACATAAAGCAGTATCAGAAGAATCTTTTAGCACATTTCCATCGCATGTATAGCATGGAGTTCGCCCTTTTAATTCACTTAAAGCATTACACCAGACAATCGCATCATACCAGGAAATCATTGTTACTGGCTGAGTTAAATTATCTTTAGAAAGACGTTCATTACGTTTTCCGTCTGAGCCTGGCTGACCTGGATTTTCAAATGTATAGCCAAGCTTTTCCGCAGATTTTCTTGTCTGATACCAAAGCCCGTAAGTTGTCTCGTACCGGTTCATAGAAAACGGCAGAAGAGTTCTCTGTGCAGTATAAGTCTGGCTGTCTTCTCCAATAATGAATGTTAAATTCGTTTTAAAAGTCACAAGACTTATATGAGCAAATTTAACCTGTCTTGTTTTTTCTTCGCGTTCGTTTATTTCGTTTTCTTCAGTTTGAGCATAGAATTTCATGCAAAACGCTAAAAGAAAAATACCAAAAGCAATTATCTTTTTCTGTCCGTTCATATTAGAAATCCTGCCTTTTTATAAAATACAGTCTATACTCTCTTAGGATAATGTTTCGTTTTTTACAGAAACAACCTTCCAAGGGCATTCTGCATCACCAGTTTTTTCAAGCTCCAGCCATGCATAGTGACCTTCGCCAAGACATCCTGGATTAATAACGTAAGTTTTGCCAAGTTTTTCGTTGCCAACGCCTTCATGAATATGTCCGCATACAACGGCAAGAGGCTGATGTTCATTAATAAAGTCTGTAAACATCTGGCTACCTGCATGTAGTTCTGCATTAACGGCATCGCACACTTGAGATTTTGGCGGATTATGACTGATTAAAATAAGGCTGTTCCACAAAGATTCATCACCTGTATCTTTTACAGAATTCAATACAATATCAAAATCAGAAATAATATCATCTTCGTCGCGTTCGTTTTCTGTTTTACCAGTAAATTTTGTTCCACCGCCGCTTCCTGCAAGTGCAAGGCCTTCATAAAAAACAAGGCTTCGTTCTACACTAACGTCTTTATTTTCAAGTTCTTCAATAAAATCAGGATTATCGCAGTTACCAAGAACTGAAAAAATTGTATCGTGTTTTGCACATAAAGCATCAAGACAGCCTTTTCCTGTTTCCGGCTTAAAACATTCAGCATAATCACCGGCAAAAAGTACAGCATCAGCCTCTTTAAAGAGATTGTCCATTTTATCAAGCACAGCATTTTCTGCATGCAAATCTGAAATAAGCAAAAGTTTCATATAAGTAATCCTCCTGAACAGATGTAAAATATAACTCTCTGAATAACAAACAATCTGAATTGAATTTAATAACAGATTGTATCACTTTTTTTATTTAAATAAAGCCAAAATTGCCGTAAACAAACCAAGACTTCCTGCCATCATTATAAGACCGGCAAGAAGAACTCCAAGCATTACAGCTGCAACGGTTTCCTTAAAATCCATATCAAGAAGGCTTGCTGCAAGCGTTCCAGTCCAGGCTCCTGTTCCAGGCAAAGGAATTCCGACAAAAAGAAGCAATGCCAGAAAAATACCTCGTCCAGCTTTTTTCTGCATCTTTTCTCCGGCAGCAGAACCTTTTTCCAAAAAGAATGAACATATACCGCCGATTATCTTTTTATCTTTTCCCCATTCCAGAAATTTTCGTGCAAACAGATAAATAATAGGAACAGGAATCATATTACCAACAATACATACGACATACGATAAAACAACAGGCATCTGTAAAGCCTGCGAAACAGGAATTGCACCACGCAACTCAATCAATGGAATCATTGAAATAAAGAAAATCCAAATATAATTTTTAAGCATAACTGCCTGTTATTATACAGGGCATACACATTCTTTTTCAATCCGAATAGCAATATAATGCAGATTCCAAAAAAATTGAAAAATTTATACTTTAGCTCAGGATTTTATCTCTTTAATAATTTATACATTATATATATAATAGTAGTGTCATAGAAAAATATTTTACACTTCTATTTAAAATTAAATTCATATTTTATTTTTGGGTTCTATCAGCTATGAAAAAAATTGCAGTTTTTACACACAAGCTTACAATTGAATACGCTCTTCAAATCATTCAGGGAATACAATCTTTTTTTTCGAATAAAGAAGATGTCCAGCTTTTTGTAGCCCAAACGACAGAACCTCATTATATTCACGGAATTTATGAATATCAATATTGGGCAAGCGCAGAACTTTTAAAAAACAAGGATATTGATTTATATATAATTATTACGTCGTCTTACTGTACCTATCAGGATGCAAAAGGCATTGCAGATATGTTCAGCAACTTTACAGACCGTCCTATAATTTCTGTTTCGTCAGGACTTCCGCTAGAAAACAGCAAATATACAAGTTTTGATGTTGAAAACACATACTATAAAGTTATAAGGCATTTAAAGATTGTACATCACTGCCATAACATAGGTTTTATGTCTTCTAATTTAACAGGTTCAACGGAAGGTGAAGAACGACTTTCAGCCTTTAAAAAAGCAATGGAACGCAACAATCTAAAAGTTCAGGAAAACTGGATTCTAAACGGTACCTTTGATCAATATTATGCCGAAACTCTTATTCCAAAACTTTATAAATCAAAAAAAGACATACCGTATGATGCCCTTATCTGTGCAAACGACCTTATGGCAATGGGAGCAATGGAATCTTTTCAGAAACTCGGCGTAAAAATTCCAAGAGACCTTAAGATTGTTGGTTATGATGATACCTCTCATGCAAGTACATGTCGCCCGACACTTTCAACAATTAATCAGGGAATGTTTTCAAACGGATATAAAAGCGGCGAGCTTGCATACAAAATATTGCAGGGACATGCTGTTCCCGACAAAATCGTTCTTCCAACACAAATACGATACAGACAAAGCTGCGGATGTATAAGACTTTCGGACAATAGAAACAGATACAGGCTTAAATCTTTTGGAAGAAAAATTGAATGTTATCAGAACGAAAATAAAGATGAAAGAATCGGAATAGACGACATCAGCAATATATACAGAATTTTTGATCCAGCAAAATCAAATGCAACTTTACGCGACGTATATTATTCAATTCAGAACAATATGTCTCGTCTCTCTTTTGACTCGTTTACACTCTGTCTTTACGAAACACCTTTGTACTGTTCAAGGCAATGCAATTTTTCTGTACCTGCAAAAGCAAGCCTAAAAATGCACATAAATGAAATTCCGGAACTGTCTTTTTTTGAAGAAGAAACAAATTTCTATAATCCGCAGGAATTACTCATTCCACAAAAAGCAGCAACTCTTACGGGAAAAAACGTTATACTACAACCTTTATTTTCGGGCGAAACACAATACGGTTATATCATCTGTGCAATAAAAAATCATAAATATGCGGTAAACTGTGTATATCTGAAAATATTAAATTCTATAATCACTTCTGCGCTTGAACTTTCAAATACAATTTCAAGAATGCAAACCCTTGATTATGAACGAAAACAGCTGCAGATGAGCAATTCGGACTTAAAACGACAGTCTATAACCGACGAACTGACACAGCTTTTAAATAGGCGCGGTTTTATGGAACTTGGCCAGAAGATGATTACCCTTTCAAAAGAACTGAACAATAAGGGACTTGTTTTCTTTTGCGATATGGACGGTCTTAAAAAAATTAACGACAGTTATGGTCACGCAATGGGCGACAAGGCAATCATGCTTCAGGCACAGACACTCAATTTTGTTTTCCGCAAAACAGATATAATCGGAAGACTTGGCGGAGATGAATTTGCCGTAATTGCACCTGGAACAAGCAAAGAATTTGTAGAAATAATCAATAAAAAACTGCTTGTCGTAAATAAAAAGCTTTCAGCCGAAAATGACCTGCCTTTTGAACTTTCAATGAGCATTGCAGCCGTTGAATTTTCAGAATTCAACTTTGACATAGACACACTTCTTAACATGGCAGATGAACAGATGTATCTTACGAAAAAACAAAAAAAATCATTGGAAAAGTAAATTTCATTTGCTATCAGTTTTCTAAAGTTTTATACTGTAGGCATGAGTACTAATAAAATTCCAACACGCAACGAGATTCCAGAAAATGATAAATGGAATCTTTCTTCAATTTTTAAATCAAACAACGAATGGGAGGCTGCACTAAAAGAAATTGAACCTCTGACAAAAGAAGTCTTAAAATACAAGGGACGTCTAAGCGAATCTTCGGGTACACTTTTAGAATGTCTCAAAGCCATAGAAAAGACCGAACTTAAAATGGAAACAGTTTATCATTATGCCTCGTTAATGCACGAAGCCGATGAAATTGACACTATTGCAAGTGACATGGAAGGCCGCGCAATGATGGCATACATCAACATGAATTCCAGTTTAAGTTTTATTGATCCTGAAATTCAGACGATTGACGAAAGCTTGTTGAATGCCTGGATAGAAACTCCAGATTTTGCCAATTACAAAATCTATATTAAAAAACTTCTTCATTTTAAGCCGTACATTCTTAGCGAAAAAGAAGAAAGACTTCTTTCTTTGCAAATGCAGTCGGCACAGACAGCAGAAAATGCATTCAGTGCACTTACAAATTCTGATATGAACGACACATTCGGAACCGTAAACGAAAACGGCGAAGAAAAACCTCTTACAGAAACAACCTGGTCTGTTTTCATGCATTCTCATGACAGAAACGTGCGTGAACAGGCATACAAAAAATTCTATGCAAAATATGAAGAACATCAGCATTCATTGGCAGCACTTTATGCCGGTAATGTAAATCAAGATGTTTTTTCCATGAAAGCACGCGGTTATAATTCATGTCTGGAAGCATCTTTATACAGCAATAAAGTTCCGGTTTCTGTTTATCATAATCTGATTGACTGCGTACACAAAAATTTGCCGGCTCTTCACGAATATTACAAGCTTCGCAAAAATCTGCTTGGTGTTGACCAGCTTCGCCATTATGATGTTTACGTACCTCTTGTAAAATCTGTAAAAACAGAAACAAGCTATGAACAGGCCGTTGAAATCTGCCGAAAGGCACTTTCACCACTCGGTACTGAATATACAGACAGACTTTGCAGCGGACTTTTAAACGGTTGGGCTGATAAATACGAAAACAAGGGAAAACGTTCTGGAGCATTTTCAAGCGGATGCTATATTGGAGATCCTTACATTCTTTTGAATTATAAATCCGACAATATCCGCGATTTATTCACTGTTGCACACGAAGGTGGACACAGTATGCACAGCTGGTATTCGGTTCACAACAATCCGTTTATGTGCTATGACTATACAATTTTTGAAGCTGAAGTTGCATCTACTTTTAACGAAGAACTTGTTTTTGAATATCTTCTTAAAAACACAACAGACAACGACATGAAAGCATATCTATTGAGCATGCGTGCCGACGATATTCTTGCGACCCTTTACAGACAGACAATGTTTGCAGAATTTGAACTTAAGGCTCACGATTTTGTAGAAAAAGGCACACCGCTTACAACAGAACTTCTTCGAAAAACATACAGGGAACTTCTTGAACTGTACTTTGGCGAAGAAATGCATTTCGAAGAAAATTCCGACATGGAGGGCTTGCGAATTCCACATTTCTATTCTTCATTCTACGTATATAAATATGCGACAGGAATTTCAGCAGCACTTGCGCTTGCAAAACGTGTTACCGAAGGCGGCGAAAAAGAACGCGAAGATTATTTCAGCTTCCTTAAATCGGGCGGTTCAAGATATCCGATTGAAAGCCTTAAAATTGCGGGCGTAAACATGGAAAGTACCGAACCAGTTCAGGCAGCATGCGACACATTTGCAAAAATTATTGAGGAATTAAAAAAAACATTAAACCTTAAGTAATTTTTGACCGATAATATAAAAGGACAGATTGCGCCTAATTTTTTAAGTAATTCTGCCTATAATCAGGAGATAGAACAATGACCAAAACTGAATTCAAAACTTTTCTGAAAGATGTACCAAAAGCTGAAATTCACATCCATATTGAGGCAGTAATTACACTTACCGGCGTAAAAAAACTCTATGCAAAACGATACGGCAAAGAAATGTCAAAGGAAGAACAGACTGAATTGTTCTCTTACAATGATTTGAACGGATTTATTCAGGCATTTCTTAAAGTACAGGATATGTTTTCTTCCGAAAATGATTTCAACCTTGTATTCAAAGAACTTGAAAAATATCTTGTTCGAAACGGCGTAAATTACTGTGAAGCTTTCTTTGCACCTTCTGCATTCATAAAAAAAGGGTTCAGTTACGAAAAGATGGTTAAAATTTTCCATAAGCAGATTACACGCATACGCGAAAAACACGGAATCATCATAAAACTGCTGCTTGATGTTTCCCGTACATTCGGTTGTGAAAATGCAATGAAAAATTATGAACTTCTTAAATCTGTTCCTTGCGAAGATATTATCGGTATCGGTCTTGGCGGTGCGGAAGCAAAGGGACCTCCAAAAGATTTCGTGCCTGTTTTTGAACTTGCACTTAAAGAAGGATACAAAGCCGTTGCACATGCAGGTGAAGACGTTGGTCCTGAAAACATCTGGGATTCAATCAATCTTTTACATGCGCAGAGAATCGGACACGGTATAACTGCAATTCAGGATAAAAAACTTATGAATGAACTTGCAGACAGACAAATTCCACTTGAAGTTTGCATTACGTCAAATACATTCACAAAGAAAATTGTGAAAATGGCACGTTATCATCCTATTAAAAAATTCTATGATAACGGAATGCTTGTAACAGTTAATACTGATGATCCGGTTTTCTTTAAGACAACCCTTCTTGATGAATTCTGGATTTGTTACAAGAGCCTTAAATTTACAATGGACGAAATCAAAACGCTCATTAAAAACGCCTATACTTCATCATTCATGAGTGATGAAGATAAGAAAAAGGCACTTGCAGCCGTAGATGCCGCATGGAAAAACATTGAATAAATAAAAATCAGACAAGAGCCTTATAAAAAAAGTAAGGCAAAATAAAAGCCTGCCGGAACAAAATGCATTTAGCAGAACTAATTCCGGCAGGCTTATTTTTAAACAGGCACGTGCGGTAAAGAATGCCTGCAATATTATAATTATGTTTAAGATTCTAAGAAAAATACAGCGCCTATAACCAATGAATTATCAAATTCAATAGGCCCAAACCAGTTAATTTCAGAAACAGTAGTATTTGCATTGTATCCATAATAAGCTTTATCAAATCTTACAGAAAGTATAGGAAACACATCAGTTGTATATTTTGCAAAGATTTTTAAATTTTTTCCAATATTTGCAGAAACATATAAACCAGAAATTGCTTCTGAATAGAAGGTATGTTCAAAAATCGACGTTTTATCTCCAGAAACGGAAGTCCCACCCTGATAAAGTAAATCATAACCGCTGCGCAAACCAATAAAACCACCAGCAGAAAGACACAAAAGATTAACCTGAAGTCCTATTTCATTGCGTGAATAAATTGAACCGAATTTTGCCGTATCATCTGCACTATAAACAACTCCATTATTATTCCATAACAAAGTATTTTGTGCACAACCTTCTCCAAAATATAATCCGCCGTAATTACCAGAAACAAAATCGATTAAACCATCTTCATTAGAGGTAAATGTACCTGCTTCAACACTAAAACAGTTTGTTTCAAGATGATTAGAACTAATATTACGGTAATTTGAAAGTCTTCCGCTTTCAAGACTAAAAATGTCACCTGCAAAAACTGCAAAACCTGATTTTTTTTCATCGACAGAAGGCTCCGAAGCTTCAGAAGCATTATCAACCTGAGCAAAAACCATAATTGATGAACATAAAACAAATGCAAATAAAATAAATATCTTTTTCATTTTAAATCTCCATACATATACTTTAACATTCATGAAAAAGATATTTGTTACCAAACTTAAGAAAGAAAAATTATTTTTGTAAAATATCTACTACGTGGGAGGATGCGCCAAGCATTTCAGGCATTTCTGCAATCTGTTTTTGATATTCAAGGAATGCACTGAATTCTTCTTCGCTCATTTCGTTTAATTCACGACGCATATAATCAGCAGCACCGTCAACGGCAACGGTTTTATAACGCTTTAGCCCGGATTTTTCAGCAATTCTGTTTATATCAGAAAGACGAACATAATCATATAAATCGTCTTCTGTACAGATTGTATGAAAATCGGCAGTAAGCCCGCCTTTTGCAGCAACCTCTGCCCATTTATGATTTTTAAAACAATAGGAAATTACGCTGTAATCGTTCATGACATAGCCGGCGAGTATAAAGCCGCCTTTTTTTACGATTCGTGCAGCTTCGGACAATGCCTTTAATTTTTCTTCATCTCCATGCAGATGATACAGCGGTCCGAACAGAATTACGATATCAAAAGTTTCATCAGGAAGAAAGTTAAGGCTTCGTGCATCACCCTGCCAGGTTTTTATGTTTTCATGCTTATTGCGTAAAATTTCAAGATTATGTTTTACAAGTTCAACGGCAGTAACATCATACCCCTGATGGCAAAGTTCAACAGAATAACGCCCCGTGCCAGCTCCAATATCAGCAATTTTGATAGAAGCTGTGATATCAGAAGTAACTGCATCGCCCGTGCATTTTTTTGCAGTATCAGCGCTTACTGTACCGCCCGTCTGTTCCGTTGAACCGCCTGCAGTTTCCCCGCAAAGCATACCGATACATTCGCGGATATAATGCATGGAAGTTGAAAATTCCACCTGCCCATGCCGCGTAGTAAGCCTGTGTTCCTCATGAAATTTATTATAATATTGTTCCAGCTTTGTCATATTTGTTGTTTTAGAATTAGCGTTTTAGATATACCTGTGTAAGGTCAAAAGGCGAGCAGTCGCGCAGCGTTTTGACCGGTGTTTTATCGTATATTTTAAACGCATTAGCGTTTAAGATATACCATTAACAGCATAATATCACTATTTCTGATTCCGCTTATTCTGTTTGCCTGGCCCAATGTTACAGGACGAATCTGCTCAAGTTTCAGGCGGCTTTCAGAAGACAGAGACGGAATCGAACCATAATCAAAATCAGGAGGAATATGCGTATTTTCCATTTTATGAAGTTTTTCTACACGTCTGTCCTGCTTTTCAATATAGTATTTATATTTAGCTTCGATTTTAGCTTCCTGCCATTCTGCCTCAGGGTATCCAGGATTTTCCATATCAGGATGTTTAAGAAGTTCTGCTTCTATTTCTGCAAGACGCGCATATTTTGCATTAACGGCATCAAACTGAGCCTGTGTTTTTAATCCGCATTCAAATGCATATTTTGCAAGACGCCTGTCTGCAGTATCATAACGGAGTTTCAAACGATACTCTGCCCTTGCAGTAAACATACGGTAAGGTTCTTTAGTACCAAGAGTTACGAGATCATCAATAAGGACACCGATATAAGCTTCGTCACGTCCAATTACAACAGGCTTATATTCAGGAATTACATCAAAATGATTAAATCCAGCTTTTTGCTGAACAGAAGCAATATATTCATTAAGCTGATGAGTCTGTGCCTCGCTCATTTTAGAAAACTGGCTGAGTTCTTTTTCGGTCATGGCGTTTTTTGGACAGAAAGCCCCGTTTTCCATACTGGAAGGCGTTCCGTTAAACGAATGCGGCAATTCAGCAAGAGGACCGCACGTTTTGATATGTTCGCGAGCATACAACCCTGCATTCATGCCTGCAACAATTCCCTGCCCTGCTGCTTCTTCATAACCGGATGTACCGTTAATCTGACCTGCATCAAAAAGACCAGCAACCCGTTTTGTTTCAAGCGAAGGATAAAGCTGTGTCGGTTCAACAAAATCATATTCAACGGCATATCCCGGACGGCTCTGAACAGCATTTTCAAAACCTGGCATAGTACGCATGAACGCATCCTGTACGCATTCAGGCAAACTTGAAGAAAGACCATTCAAATAGATTTCTTCAGTTTCAAGTCCTTCAGGCTCAACAAAAATCTGATGTCTGTCGCGTTCTTTAAAACGCATTACCTTGTCTTCGATAGACGGACAATATCTTGGTCCAATACCATGAATTTTTCCAGAATAAAGCGGAGAACGTCCTATATTATCTCTAATAATTTTATGAGTTTCTTCATTTGTATAAACAACGTGGCACGGAACCATCGGGCGTTCAACTTTTTCAGTATCAAAACTGAACGGAATTACTTCCTCATCCCCTGGCTGCAGTTCAAGCTTTGAAAAATCAACGGTTTTTCTTAAAATACGAGGAGGAGTTCCTGTCTTTAATCTTCCCGTCGTAAAACCAAGACGATGAAGGCTTTCTGTTAAACCGTAAGCTGCAGGTTCACCAACACGACCACAAGGAGCATCATATTCACCAATAAAAATTCTTCCACCAAGGAATGTTCCCGTTGTAAGAACGACAGCGCGAACTGGAATTATACGACCGCGCTCTGTAACAACCCCCGTAACTTTTTGACGCATGCCGCTTCTTGCAGCTTCCGTCGCATAATCAGCTTTTTCGATATTGCTTCCTGAAAATCCACGCTTTTCACCTGGAATTGAACCATTTTCTGCAGAAGAATCTGAATTTGGAGGTAATGGAGTTGAACTTGCAGTTGTAAGAATATCAATTGCGGTATCCATTAAAGTATAAAGATTCGGAGTCTGCTCACAGGTTTTTCGTGCAAGCTGCGAATAAGTAATCTTATCTGCCTGAGAACGAGGAGCCTGAACAGCAGGTCCCCGGCTTTTATTAAGAAGCCTGAACTGTATCATAGAATGGTCAATCAGTTTTCCCATCTCACCGCCCAGAGCATCAATTTCGCGTACGATATTACCTTTTGCAATACCTCCGATTGACGGATTACAGCTCATTCTGCCGATTGCATCAGGAGTCTGCGTAATGAGAACTGTTTTTAATCCCATTCTGGCACAAGCAAGGCCTGCCTCTATTCCCGCATGCCCCGCTCCGATTACCGCAACATCATAATAATCATAAAAACTCATACTAAAACCTGTATTTATAAATTCAACTGAAAGTTTTCAGCTAGAACTTTCCGTTTAAAACCGCTGCAGCAAGTTCAGAAGCATTATCTACAACAAACGGACAGTCATTTTTCAAAAGGAAGTCGCGTCCACGGAAGCCCCAGTCAACACCGATTACATTAAGACCTGCATTCAAGCCTGTGCGTACATCAACGTCTGAATCACCTACAAAAACTGCACCGTCTTTTGTTCTTGCCTCTTCTAGAGAAAGACCTGCTTTTTCAAGAATTTCATACAATCCTGTAGGATCCGGTTTCGGTGGAACTCCAGGTCTGCTGCCTGAAATTATATCAAAAAGTCCTGGGAAATAATCTTTACACAATTCAACCGCAGCAGATTCAACTTTATTTGTATTAACTGCAATTTTAATTCCTGCAGCTTTAAGCTGTTTAATGCAATCAACAATTCCAGCATAAGGAGCTGTTTTATCGGCACAATGAAGTGAATAATATTCTAAAAAATCCTTAAGCACTTTTTCTCTTGTACCAGCGTCCGTTTCAGATGGCAGGGCACGTTCAATAAGCTTTGGAATTCCGTTGCCTACAAAAAACTTATATTCCGAAATAGTATGAAGCGGAAATCCATATTTTCCAAGGATGTAATTACAGGAATCGGTCATATCCTGAAGTGTATCAAGAATTGTACCGTCCATATCAAAGATAACAAGTTTTAACATAGAACAGATTATAGTAATATCACGCATTTTCTTCAATAAATGGAGATTTAGTAAACAAGGGTTCTGCATTATAAAATAACACATTCAATCTACATAAAAAACTCTCGCAGGGGAACGAAGTGAAGAGGCTTCTCGGTGGAGTAAAATTCGGTTCCTGCGAGAGCATTTTTTAAACTACACGTTTGTATTTCATAATACACATGTACTAATTTACTAAGTTTTTCCTTAAAGATTATTAAAGAGATATTGCAATGTATAGTAAAAAAACTGATTTTGGAATATACTAATAAATTGATATGGCAACCACTTCTAATTTAAGTTCAATTATTCGTTTTTATGCAGATAAACAGAATTCTCCTTTTATTGAGTTTAAGGCTTTTTGTGCCTACATAAAAAAATATGCAGAGCATCATATTGAAGAACAGGGCGAACTCGTAAAATATCTTGGAGACCCTGCAGCAACTGTACTTGCAGAACTTCAGGGACTTACCGAAAAGAAAATTGCCATTCTCACTTCAATTAACAACAAGCGTTTTATTATTTCCATATCATATTTTGCAGCAATTTATTCTCAGCTTTTCAAGAAAATGCTTGCAGAACCTTCTATTCCATATCCGACAACACAGGATGTACCAAAAAACTTTCCGCTTACAATTCTTGATAAAATTCATGTACGCGATTATATACCTTCGATTGCAGCAGAGCACAATCCTAAATCGACACAGCTTTTTGTAATTGAATTTTCAAAGGAACTTCCGGGCATGATTCTTCCGGCATGCGTTCCGTTAAATGTTATAATGGAAACTGCACAGCAGAAAATCCGTAAAATTCTTTCTGGAGAAGAATTCCGCGATTACTATCTTAAAAAACTTCGCAGCACAAATCCTTCAAAGGAACTTGCAATTCAATCATTTTTCCAGAATTACATCATTCAGCCGGAACATAATTTTAAAGATGTTACAGACGGAGACGAATATTATCTTTGGGCACAATTGTGTTATTATATAAAACAGGATTTTGACAAAATTCAGGATAAAACAGCCGATGATATAAAAATTCTTCATGCAATTGAAATTTCGGAAGTTTACAATTCATATCTAAAACAGAAATTTCAGGATTCTCACAAGCGAGACGAAGCATTAAGACAGCTGGAACTAGAACTTGCAAAAGCTCCGTATTTCTTTTCTATGAATCAGATTCTTAAATTTCAGGATAACGCAGGTCATCTTTTATACGGCCAGTTCAGTCAGGAAGATTTGCAGGAATTCATAAGAAAGATGACGACAGAGGGAAATGCAAACGAACTTCCTCCGCTTGTTATATTTAAGACAGATACTACTAAATATTTTATTTATAAACAAAAGGTTCTTCCACTTACAATAAGACTTTGCAACGAAGCTCACGATTCTATTGAACAAAGCCTTATAAAAAAATGGTATGCTGTTCTTTTGGATTTTAAAAAGCTCCCGGAAATGACTGAATCTGCAGCTTTTGAAAGAACACTCGAAACTATTGTTCAGGAAAAATCTCCTGTTTTATGGGGACTTCTTACTGCAAATTTCATGACACTTCTTCCTTACGAAAAAGAAGTCGATCCAGAAAGTACTGATTTTCATATTTTTAACAACGGAAAACTCATTCCGCTGAGCGACCTGCTTATGGTAAGCAACACGCAGATTCTTTCTAAGGCAAAAAGCAGGCTGCCTGTAATGTATTCAATTCCGATTCTTTCATGGATTATGTCGCTTATTCATGCAAATAAAAAGAATAAAGCTGCTACAGAAAAAACAAAAATCGTTACAAATACTCTTGAAGATTCTATTCTTAACGATACGGAACTTCCATCTTCAAGCACAAGTTCTTCTGGAAAACACAAATCAAAAACAGCGGCACTTTCCAATAAAGCAAAGGATATTGCAAAAGAAATTATTCCTGAAGGTTCTACTTTAGACAGAGAATTAAATTATCTCGAAAAAGAATGGAACATGATGCTTACAAAAGAAAATAAGGAAAATCTTACAGAAGACGTTAACAGCCTTATCCGGGACTATACCCGTAAAGTTATAAGAACACTTTCGGCAAATTCGTTTACAAAGGATCGTATAGAAAATCTTGCCGTAACACTTGCAAGAACTCCAAGCATGCAGAAAATCAAAAATCAGGAAGCACTTACAGAATACATACAGCTTTACATGCTCCGTCTTGTAACGAATTTTGATAAATAAGCATTTATACTCTGCTTTCTCAAAATCGATTTTACTCCAATTATATAATTTTTTGTTATATATATTTCTTCTCATATTTTTTTTCTTTTTTTGATATTTTTTTGCAATATTACTTATGTCCGGCCGGATAAAAAAAGTAACCCTAATTTCAGGAGCTAAAAAAATTATGAATCAATTAAATTCATTGATATTGGAAGGTAATGTTGTACGTCAGGCAGAACTTACGGAACCTGTAAAAGGCTTTAAAGTATGCAAATTTCCAATGGCTGTAAACCGCTATCTAAAGAAATCAAACGGAGAAGGCGTTGAAGAAGTTTCATATTTTGATGTAGAAGCTTACGGTAAAGTTGCAGAAATATGCGAAAAGAACAGTTCAAAAGGTCGTGGAATTCGTGTAGTTGGAAGACTAAAACAAAACAGATGGAAAGATGATTCTGGTAAATCTTTAAGTAAAGTATTTGTCGTTGCCGAACACATTGAATTCAAACCAAAACTGAACTACAAAACTCAGGATGAATCAACTCAGTCCGAAAATCAGGAGGATGAAGTATCAGAAGCACAGACTGAATCAAACGCAATAGAAGAACTTGAAGAAGAAAGCGTATTTTAATGCATTAGCATTGTGTCAGCACAACTAAATGACTTATAAATACACAATCTTCTAAAAAAAACGGCTGCATTCTATACAATAAAATATATGGAACGCAGCCGCCTTAAACTTAAAACAAATGTCTATTTTCTTGGCTTTTTACCATTTCCAGAAGACTTGCGGTTATTTGTTTTTTGCCTGCCAAAAGATTTATTTGACTGACCACCCGATTTCTGTTCTACTTTACGGAGATTTGCAGCTTTATACTCTTCAATCTGCTGAGGTGAATAAAAACCGTCTTTCCAGTTAAAGCGTGAAACTTCAGGAAGCACCTGAGCTTTTAGCATGGAAGTTGTTATTGCCTTTATCTGATTTCTGGTTGCCTTTGTTTTAGAAAAATCAATAAAGAATTTCTTAAAACCAGCTGATGATAAAAGATTTACTTTATCAACAATAGAAAAAGGACTTTCTGGCATTACAAAAGAACCGTCCGGTGTTGAATTAACCTTAAATACTGAACCTTCCTTATCTTCGAAATATGTAAAATCATAATCATCAGGAAGCTTAAACCTCATGCGGAACAATGCAGGATAAGCAAAAACAGTTACAATTGCACGCGCACGAACATTAAGTTCAAACGTACTTTCAAGATTCCGCCTTGAGTTTTCATACGGCATTATGAATGAACCGATATTCTGATTTTCCAACCATGAAACTGCCCATCTATTAAATGTATACAGATAAGGACCTGCCATAATATTTACCTTGAAACGGTTCAATATTGAAATATGAGCAATATTATTTGCTACAAAATTCATATAACCGTCTTTTACAAGGCTTTCAATTTCAGCTGCAAGTGCATCTTCACTGGAAGCTGCACAAAATGGATCAAACGAAATAAAAATCTGCTTTTTTGAAAACGGAAGTACAGTAACATGATTCAAAAGGTCTTTTCTTGTTTCTGAATTATATTCAATAATAACGCGAACAGGATGTAAACTCTGAATAGTAAAGACATCTGCAATAGAAGAAACCTGAACATAAAGACCGTCAGGACAATATGCAAGTTCCTTGTTTGCAACAGGCGTTATATCAAGAACAGGAAGCTTTTCATCTCCAGGCTGACGGCGATAACTACCGATATCATTTGGTAGAACACGTGAATATCTTTTTGACATATTTTTAGTCTGCAAAAGATATACAGGATCTCCAACATTAAAGCCTCCAGGAATATCCATCCAGCGGTTACCATCATCATCAACTTCAACACTTTTAATTTTATGGCTTACACGACCCGTATCATCACTTTTATGCAGACGAATTGAATCGCCCGGATCAGGATCATAAGAACCGCCTTTAAGCATTGCCATTTGAATACGTATAGGCTTTTCGTCTTCTTCCTGTGCTGCTTTATTCTTAAGTGCTTCGATTAATGCCCTGTCAGCAGGTTTTGTAGCGGCAATTTTTCCAAGATAAATACCTGTTCCACCCGCCTGATTTGGATTGAGGATTTTTTTACCGGCATTCTCAATTCCTTCCGCTTCATTTTCAAAACCATACCAGTAGGTTGTCTTTGAACGTGCAAAATCAGAAGAAAGAATGCGCTTTCCTGTAGCGATTGCACCTTTTTTATCTTCCTGCCAATGATCTATTACATAACGATATGCAGCAACAACACTGCCAACATATTCAGCACTTTTCATGCGGCCTTCAATTTTAAATGAATCGACGCCAGCCTGCACTAAATCAGGAACCTGCGAAATCAATTCCAAATCACATGGAGAAAAATAATATCCCTGGCTTACACCACCTGGAACATCTGCTGAATAAAAACGGCGGCATGCCTGTGTACACATTCCACGGTTTGCAGATTTTCCTCCAAGGAAACTTGAAAAAAGACACAATCCCGATTCACTTACACAAAGTGCACCGTGAACAAAAACTTCGAGTTCAGCTCCCGTTTCCTGTTTGATTTTTTTAATTTCTTCAAGACCAAGTTCGCGCGCAAGAACAACACGTTCCAGACCATTTTTCTGAAGCAATTTTACAGCATTCGAACTTTCAACATTCATCTGTGTTGATGCATGAAGCTTTAAATTTGGGAAAAATTCCTGACACATTCTTATAATACCATAATCCTGTATGATAAGACCGTCAGGGCCAACATTATTAAGATAAGATAAAAACCTGTACAGACGTTCTGTTTCTCTTTCTTCACAAACCGTATTCACTGTGACATAAATTTTTTTGTTACGTCTGTGCAAAGATTCTACTGCCGCTTCAAACTGATTCCATGCAAAATTCGTCGTACGTAATCTGGCATTAAAACTCTTTAGTCCAAGATAAACTGCATCTGCACCTTCACCGATTGCAGCCTCCAATGATTCTATGTTTCCTGCCGGAGCTAATAATTCTACCATTCAATTACTATAACATAGTATAGAAAAAAAAGAAATAGATTGAACCTATTGAAATAGGTATTATAAGATTGTCAAAATTTTTAAGAGGAAGGACTTCTATAAACGATGCACAAAATCCCAAAATAGCAGCTGTAATCCAGTTATGACAGTACAAACCTGTAGATAAAAAAACAGCAGTAAAACATGCCAAACTTCCAGCAACAGTTTTTCCCTGAGTAAGAGGAATATGAATTCTACCACACATCTTTCCTACTAAACTTGCGAGTCCATCTCCAAACGACAATGCATAAATTCCTACCGTTGCACACGGAAGCGGAAGACAAAGAGCGGCAATAAGAATACCAAGGACAAGAGTTACAGGACCGAGTACAAAATGATTTTCATCACGTTTTCTTGCAGCAATTTCGGTAATTTTTGAAATTACAGGAATATTTTTTCCATGCATTCGAAGCACTTCACAAATAGTATAACCTATAACAGCAAAAACAAGCATGAATATAACAGGCCAATAAGCAATCGATAACATAAACGGAACAAATCCGCTGCATAAGTGTATCGACTTACGGAATAATTCTTTTCTGAGACTGTTGATTCTTTGACGGACTAAAATTCCATTTTCAACAGAATTCACTATTTTATTCCTTCCTGATTTGTTAAAGTTTTTTCTATATCAGTATAAATTGCAGGTTCATAATCAGAGAACGGATGCGTTATATACCTTATATTTTCAAGAGCAAGGTTACTTCCGTCAAGACGTGTCATTGATGTCTGATTTCTAGTTAAAGCATCCCAAGCTCGTACCGACTGCTGGAACTGAACAACAGCCTCTGCATTCTGAGAACTGTCGCCCGTTCTTGCTGCAAGTCTGTGCAATGTAACACCATAATTGTTAGCAGCATGAAGATAAGTATTAATCAAAGTATAATCAGCAGCACTCGTCTGAGGGAATGTTATTCCTCGGTTTGCAAGTTCATCATCAAGTGCGGCTATAAGATTTCCGTAATAACCCGATGCCGCATAATCATCACCACGCAAAGAAAGAGTATTTGCCATTGCCAGCATAAGATTGTTATGTCTTGCATTACCTGTTCCTGCCTTCATAAATGAACCAAGAGCTTCTGCATACTTCTTTGACTTATACTGAATATAACCAATGCGGTATCTGATTTCTGGAGAATCGTTATCAAGTTCAACAGAATGCTGATAATTTAACAAGGCCTGTTTATATTCACCAGAAATAAAGTAATTAATATCTCCCAAATCTTCGTAAAGTTTACCAATCTGTTTATTTCCTGCAAAACCTGCATTATCGCGCTCTGTAGTATAAAGAGAAAGACCTTCTGTATACTGCTCCTGGGCCTTGATATAATCATCATTTTCGACAAAGAATTCGCCAAGAAGCCTGTAAGAATCTATATACCTGTAAATATCACGAGCTTTAAGAACTTTTGCAGAATTGTATTTTTCGATAGTCTGCTGCAGCGTTCTTTCAATATTCTGATTTTCGTTAGTATTGATATAATATCTAGACAAATTATACCATGCAGTTGGATTATTTTCATCCTTTGCAACGGCCTCAACAAGAAGACCTCTTACACCTTCAATCTGATTGCGTAGATTTTCTTCAGCAGGACTTACAGGACCATATTGCTTATCAAGAAGATAACCACCGACTTCCGTAAGATCATCAGAATTCATTTTGAGTTTTTTATTTGCATCAAACGTCAACTTTAATGCAAATACACTTGCAAGATTATCAGTACGAACATAATAACGCATCATTCTTGAAAGATAAGTATCGCTTGGACCATAAAGACTTATAAGTGTTTCATACTGTTCCCGTGCACTTTCAAATTTTGAAGGATCTTTTTCGCTTGCCCATTCAAGGAATATATCACCTAGAGTAAGAATTCCCTGCTCGTCATTTACATGATAATCAAGGACATCTCTTCGTATTATTTCTTCTGCCCTTTCATAATTTGCCAAATCGTTAAGTTCCATATTTGCATATTCAAGACCGGCAGTTTTATCATGATCAAAGACTTTTAAAATCAATTCATACATCGATTCTGAACGCTGATACTGTCTATGCTCTCTATATCCGCGTGCATAATTAAAGAACCACTGTTTATTTTTTCTATAACTAAGAGCCTCATTAAATTTCATTTCTGACTGAGGATATTCATTCTGCTGAATAAGTTCATATCCCTGTTTATACAGACTTTTTGCCTTCAATGGAATATAAATACAATTCTTTACAAACTGGAATATTCCCATTGCAACAAGCATAATTACAAGACCTATAAGCGCAGCCGGTATAATCTTATTTCTAAGCTGATATTGCAGCGATTTTTTATAAGCCTCGTATTCTTCAGCAGTTCTATGCTCAAAATCTCTAGGAACAGGAAGTGTAACGTCAAGAATTTTTTCAAGGCTGCTTGCGAGCTGGCGTGCAGGAACTTTATTCAAAACTTTTTCAATAAGATCAAATTCAGCATCGTCAGTAAGTTCATCGCGAACAATAAGGTCTTCAAATGCAAGCCTTACATTCAACGGGTATTCACTTAAATTCTTTACAAAATCTTTATACTGTTCATCTGAAAGTGTATTAGGAGGAAGTTTTTCACCTTCAATTCCTCCTGAAAAATCTGGAGTAGGAAGATTTGTTTTACTTAAAGATGCGGCAGACGGTTTCTCCATCTTTGCAGTTTCAACATCTGAATAGCCTGGAATAAAGAAATCTTCTCCTTCCATAGACATTTCATCTGCATTACCTAAATCAAAACCATTATCATCAAAACTGCCGCCATCTGAAGGAAATTCCATTCCCTCCATTGCAGAAGTATCTACATCAAATGAATCATCTTCAAACGGATTTGCATCAAAAT
>CAMOWQ010000033.1 GCA_946628495.1 uncultured Treponema sp.
AGTAAAAAATGGCAAAAACAGAAAATTCAAAAGACACACACGCATGTACACTCGACAAAATCATCAGTCTTTGTAAGAGACGCGGTTTTGTTTATCAGGCATCAGAAATTTATGGAGGACAGGCAGGCGCTTGGGATTACGGTCCTCTTGGTGTAGACTTTAAAAGAAATATACAGAACGAATGGTGGCATTATATGACTCAGCTGCACGATGATGTAGTTGGTCTTGATTCAGCAATTTTCCAGCATCACACAACATGGAAGGCATCTGGTCACGTAGATCACTTTTCTGACCCAATGGTAGACTGTCTTGAATGTAACGCCCGCCACCGCGCAGATAAACTTATAGAAGACTTTGTTGCTGCAAATCCAGATAAAGCACCTGGAAAACCAGTTGATACAATGACTCACGACGAAATGAAGGCTTATATCGACGCAAACATCAACTGTCCTACCTGCGGAAGCAAAAACCGAAAATACACAGCAGTCCGCGAATTCAACCTTATGTTCAAAACATATCAGGGGCCAGTTGCAGACGACAGCCACTTGATTTACCTTCGCCCTGAAACCTGCCAGGGTATTTTTACAGACTTCAAGAATATTGTTCAGTCTAACCGTATGAAAGTTCCTTTTGGTGTTGCACAGGTTGGTAAATCTTTCCGCAACGAAATTATCTTTAAGAACTTTATTTTCCGTACCTGCGAATTTGAACAGATGGAAATGGAATATTTCTGTAAACCAGGAACAGAAGACGAAGTTTTTGACCGATGGAGAAAAGAACGCTGGGCATTCTACCTTAAATACGGTATCCCGGAAAAACAGCTCAAATGGCATCATCACGACAAGCTTGCTCACTATGCAAAAGATGCTTACGATATTACTTACAACTTCCCAATCGGTTTTGAAGAAATCGAAGGTATTCACAGCCGTACAGACTTTGACCTTAGCCAGCATCAGCTTTATTCTAAAAAAGATATGTCTTATATCGACCAGGAAGACGGAAACAAAAAGTATGTTCCTTATGTAGTAGAAACTTCAGCAGGTCTTAACCGCAACTTCCTTATGTTCCTTTGCGAAGCTTACGAAGAACAGAACGTTGCAAAAGAGGGTGAACCAGAAGATTACAGAACAGTTCTTCACCTTGACCCGCGCTTAGCACCAATTACAGTTGCAGTTCTTCCTTTGATGAAAAAAGACGGTCTTGCAGAAAAAGCAAAAGAAATTCAGCACATGCTCAAAGAAGATTTTGTTACTGATTTTGATACTTCTGGAACTGTCGGTAAACGCTACCGCCGCCAGGATGAAGTTGGAACTCCATTCTGCGTAACTGTAGACTACGACACAATTCAGGAAAAGAAAGAAGACGGTTCTGCAAACGAACTTTACAACACAGTAACAGTACGTTTCCGAGACAGCATGGAACAGGAACGCGTTGCCTTGGATGATTTGGTTTTCTTTATCCAGAAAGCAATTAAAAACTACAAACCAGTAATCAGGGGGTAGGTAACAGGTGTTAGGTTCCAGGTAGTAGGGGGAGGTTTCCCCCTCGCTACAGTCCGCGTTGCGGTCTTCCGCTACCTCCTCTGCGGGGCACATCCCCGCAACGCCCCTGTCCCCCTAATTTAATAGCGGCACGGATGCCGCATCGTTATTTTTTGTGTAATTTATTGTGCTAGTTTTTGCCTTAGCAAAAACTAGTTACTAAAAAATTACACGGAGGTAATTTTTTAGTGGAATACATAAGACTTGGTAAAACAGATTTAATGGTTTCTCGTTTGGCATTTGGTGCAATGCGACTTACAGAAAGTGCAGGAGCAGATGCTGTTGCTGCTGTTGTGCGTAAGGCATACGATTCAGGCGTTAATTTCTTTGATACTTCGCGCCGTACTCCAGAAAGCGAAAAACTGCTTGGAGATGCCTTGTATGATATAAGACGCAATGTATTTCTTTCTACAGCAACCGATGCAAAAACCTCTTCGGAAATCAGACAGGATCTTGAAGCCAGTCTGATGACCCTTCATTGCGATAAAGTTGATTTATATCAGCTTGAAACAGAAAAATTCCTTCCTGAACCGGGCGGAGCCGATAAAATTTATTCAACGCTGCAGGAACTTAAAAATCAGGGAAAAATCGGGCATTTTGGAATTGTAACCACGAATTTCGAAACTGCAAAAAAGGCAGTTGAATCAGATTTGTACGAAACGCTTCAGTTTCCGTTCAGCGTGCTTAGTTCAGAGGCAACTATAGAACTCGTTCATCTTTGCGAAGAACATGATGTCGGTTTTGTTGCAATGCAGCCTCTTGGCGGCGGACTTCTGGAAAGCATTCCGCTTGCAATGGGATTTCTCGGACAGTACGAAAATGCCGTTCCAATCTGGGGAATCCAGAATCTTGAAGAATTAAATCAGATTATTTATTTTCAGCAGCATCCGCCTGTAATAGACGAAAAATTCAACGAGGATGTTGAAGAAGTACGTAATTTCTTTAATTAAACTAATTAAAAAAGTTTATATCAACTTCTTCCGTTCCGTTTGGCTTTTTGCCTGCCGCCTGAACAGTTTCGTTATTTTTCTGAGTAGAAGTCGTCTTTTCATCTGAATCTGCGTTTGTATTAGAAGTTGTGTTCTCCTTTGCAGCAGCTTCTTCTTTTTTATTTTTTGAATTCTGTTCCATTTCTTCTATGGCTTTTTTGATATCATTCTGTTCTTTAATGGAAAGAGAACGTACGATTTTATTATGTTCATTATCTGTCTGAATTGTTTTAGGAGAACCGTCTTTTTCTTTTTCAAGAAGCATTTGAACTATAGGACATTTCGGATTATCAGGATTTACGTCGGAAACAACACCGACTTTTCCGTTGCTAAGATAAACGTAAGCTCCAATAGGGTAGAGTGAAACGCTGTACAGTAATGCCTTGATTACAGTTGCATCATACTGATTATTTTCGTTTTTAAGCATTTCAATCATTGCTTCAAAAGACGTTCGTTCTTTTCTGTAACTTCGCGGACTTGTAATTGCTTCAAAAGAACATGCAACCGAAATGATTTTTGCTGCATTTGAAATTTTGTTGCCTGTTTTTCTCTGAGGATAGCCGGTTCCGTTTTCCTTTTCATGATGATCAAGGACTGCATTTTGCACAAGATTAGGAAATTGAAGACTTTGTACTATTCTACAGCCAAGAACCGTGTGTTTCATAATTGTAAGTTTTTCGCCAGAGGTAAGTTTTCTTGTTGCCATATAAAGCTGAGGCGGAATCTGAAGCATTCCTATTTCGTGAAGAATGCATGCAACGCCAAGTTCAGTCATCTGCGAAAAAGGCATTCTCATCTGCTGTGCAATTGCAATTGAAAGAACCGTTGTTCGCATTGTGTGGTTAAGAAGATAACTTCGGGCAGTATTTTCATAAGTAGGGTTTATTCTAAGAATAAAACGCCTGTTTTCCTTTATGAAAACGCATAATTCTTTTACAGAATATTCAAGTTCAGTCTGATTAATCTGACCGTGAGTTGCATAACGCGTAAATACAGTCTCAATATAATTGATGAATTCGTTGTAAAAATCCTGAACAACTTCAATTCGTGCTTTTTCTGTATTACCGATTTTATTTGTAATATTCTTAAAAGTCTGTTTTATGTCCTGTTTGCCATTTTCTGCTGAATTTACGTTCGTTCTTGAATTACTGTCGCTTTCAGAAGTGTCAAAAGCAGAGGTAGAAATTTGTGTAGTCGAATTTTGTGGGGAAGTTACGTTCTGAGTATTTGCAAATGAGGCTGTTGAAACAGTGCTTTCGGTTGTTACAGTTTCAAATTCCCAGTAAGCAAGTTCTTTTATAAGTTCACCGGAAAGAACTGCACCTCTTGGTAGAAGCATGAAATTGTTGTCAATTAAAAGGTCATCATCAAAAGTCTGTTCTGCTCTTAAGGCTTCTGTAGAAATATTGCCCATTAAACGTATTCCTCCAATTAATATTATCGGTAAAAAAAGGTTATTTCATTAGAAAATTGTTCAAAATATGAATTTTTTTTAAAGAATGAACGTTAAGAAAAAAAGGCCAGAAAACCTCACACGTTCTCTGACCTTTCTATAAGTTAATATGATTTGCACAACTGAAAACAGGCATCTGGATGTTGAACTGCCCGTACCCACCGTGTAATATTATTTTCGGATTGCCCAAAAAAAAGTTTAGCGGAAAACGAATGATTTTAAAAAAAATTCTAAAATATTTAAAAAAAAGTGCAAAAAGTTGACGTTCATTTGTTTAAGTATTAAAATATATTAATGTATGCATACAAGGGTATGCATAAGAAACAAACTAACATAAGGAGATAATAAACTATGTTAAAAGCAAAAAAATTGTTAACAGTAGCATTTGCAGCTGTTCTCGGTTTATCTATTGTTGGTTGTGAGGGGTCTTTCTCTCTTAACCCAAATAAGAAGAATCCAGTTCAGGATGAAGTTGATTTCACTAACTACACAGACTATTCTGTAAAGGTAAAAAATGAAACTTCAAAGAACGTTGTATGTTTCTATGGTGCTCCAAGCGAAAAAAGCTTGATTAGTGGTGTTAGAGCTACAGATCAGGCAGGTCTTAAGAGAGTAACTTCACTTTTTGGTGATGAATCAAAAGACTTTGCTCTTTTTGTTGTAACAGAAGAAGATTATAAGGCTGCAAAAGCATCTGGAGATTGGGAAACATTGAAGAATCAGCCATTTGCTCGTATTTATGCATTCTATAATGCAACAGCAGAAAACAATAACAATGTTTACACAATTTCTAAGAGCATGGGTGGTAATTACAAGCTTTACTTGAATAATATGACTAACTACAATGTTGAAATTAGAAAAGATGGTCTTTATGGTCCTTCTCTTGCATACAGTGCAAAAATGACTCTTAAGACAACAATTGGTGTAGAAGGTGGTGAATATGACCTTTTCCCAGTTTTCAGAAAATTCGATAAAGCTACTGGTGAAATTATTTCATCTTTCCCAAAAACAAAGAATAAGAAACCTTACTACTTCGGTTTCTCTTTGGATAATGATACTACTGAATATGAAATTGATGCAGAAAAATTCCTTACTACTGAAAACGAAATTAGTCCAAGTATGGCACAGCTTACTATAAATAATCAGTCTGAGACTGGTATTTCTTTGTATGAAGGAAATGGTGCTACTCCAACACAGACAGAGTCTGGTGGAAAGAAAGTAAACTCTGGTAAACAACTTGTTTACTCTGTAAAAATGGCTTCTCTTGGTAAAGAGGCATTTGAATCAGAACGTATGCTTGATTCTTGGCAGTTCGGTACATCAGCACAGAAATACAAGATTCCTACAAACACATTTAAAGCTGGATACCGCTATGTTCTTAACGTAACAGGAACAACTTATGATGACCTGACCGGTGCATTTGCAAAGAATGCTGATGGTACATTGGTTGCATATAAGATGCCTGACCCAGAAGAAGACTAGTCTTTCATAGTAGTTTTCTAAAAAGCTTTATAAGGGGACTGTTCCTTAAGAATTATGCGGGCAGTTCCCTTATATTTTAAATTTCTAATTTTAAGGTTTTTATTTTATGAAAAGAAAAAATATTTTATTTATTCTTCTGTTTCTTTGTGTTTTAATTTCTTGTGGTGGTAATAATGTACCTGGCGCTAATGTTCCTGATAATCCTGGTACTGGCGGAAAAACGCCTGATCCTACTCCTGTTGTTACAGAAAAAGGAACAGTTTCTTTTAAAAATCAAAGCGATTACGATGTAAATGTTTATTATTCATTAAGTCCTTATTATGGTTCTCCGTGTGTTACAGTTCCTGCAAAAGGTACTAAGGACTATACTTTTATACCGTCCAACGATTCTTTAGGGGACGTTTTCTGGTTTGAATATTTAATAAAAATTGGAAATGCAACTTTCCCATATTGCACTCAAGAAGCTGCAAGTGGTTATAAATATATAAAACTGTCTGTTAACGAAAAAAAGACACTCGAAATAGACGAATTATTAAAATGTGCGTCAAAATCAGCATATTTTCTGCTTGAAAATAATACAACTTCAAATATAAGATTGATGAATTCTTCAATTCCTATGCATGAAGCTGCTTCCAGCAATGTTGTTCTGGATAGTGGAAAAAGCGCTGTTTACGAAATTGGGCCTTCAAAAACAGAAGCAACATTAGGAAATGTCGTACTTGTAAAAATCAGGGTTGATACAAAAGATATTCCTCTTCCTGTTTCAAATTCCGAAGTTGTTGCAGGTAATATCTATACAATTACGGTAAATAATAACAGCGAAGGTTCTGCAGAAGCTTCCTTAAAAGCAATAAGTCCTTTTGATGTTGATACTCAGAAAAAAATGTGGTCTTTTGACGAAAAAGAATTCCTTTTTGATGCAGAAGAAGGTATTAGTCCTGTATTCCGTTCTGCTAATTCCCTTCAGAAAGGCAGTATTGTTATGGGAACTGTAAAGGTAAATACTGCTGCTGTAAATGTTTTATACATTGATCAGAAAATGAATGTTACAAAGCATACGCCTTTTAGTATTAAAACTGCGGAAGGCGAACCAAAGGTAGACACTCTTGTTGTTTTTGATTTTGTTCAGCAGTCCGATTCTTCTATTGTTATGCTTTTGCGTGCATATTTGGAAGACGGAGACTGGCAGGATTGGCTGGTTGCCTATGATTTTGATAAAGGTACTGCTTTGTGGTCATATTCCTTTACACATCAAAACGATAATCCTATGGTTTTCCGAATTGATTCCTCAAATAAGCTGGTTCTTCTTGAGGATAATAAGGTTTTGCTTGTCGGTGCAGAAATCTATTATCTGAATGCAGATAGCGAAGTTTATGTTCCTTATGCTGCAGTTTTTGAGCCACAAGATAAACAGCCGGACGGATCGTACGCAAAAATGACTTTTAAGAAATGGAATCCTACAGAAGGTGCTGAAGGTCAGAAGACAATTCAGTATTACCAGAATGAAAGCCTGCTTAGTTCTGCTTATTACGATGGTACATATATTTATGCCTGCGGCTATACGAATTGTGATTTTGCATATAATTCTATAGAACATACTGGTGTTGTTTATAAATTCAAACCTGATTTTTCTGAATGGGAACTTGTTTATTCTCAGCCACGCTGTCTTTTCTTTACAATTTCTGGAACAGGCAATAAATGGTATACCTGCGGCGAATACTGGAAGAAAACAGACGGAAAACTTTTTGGCTGTTATGTTTCTTCTTCAATGGTTAACAAAGACAAAGAAACATTCCCGACTTTGTATGCCGTAAGTAATAAACATTCCTGGTTTACTCAGCTTTGCGCTTATGACAATATGATTGTTTTGTGCGGAATTTCTTCTAACGACAGCGCAGGAAGCGATACTCCAAAACCGTTCGTTGTTTCTTATGATTCTGCAGGAAAACTTCGCTGGGAAAATCATTCTTATGACAAGTGGGCAAGGGCAATTAATATTATTCCGAATGCAATCGGTACATATATTTTGCAGCTTACCGATTCATATAATACTAAAATTCATTATGTAAGTGCCGACTTGCTTGGAAAAGAAATTCAGTAATTAAATTAATATAGCTGTCTGAACGGTGTGTTTTTTTATGTGCATGTATATTGTGCTCATGAATGTTGTGGTTCGGGCAGCTTTTTTTTTATCTGTAAAATTGGAGTTAAAATGCTTTCTAAATCTGTTTATGTGCGAAATTTCTTAGGTATAATTCTTTTTTGTGTTTTGTCGCTTTTTTCATCCTGTAAAAATAAAGAAAAAATTGTAATTCATACAACTGAAGAAGAAATTGATGGCTTAAAATACAGTATTCAAATTCCTGAATATACTGAATATCCTGAATTGTCCGAAATCGTAAAAAAAGCCGTTCAAAAAGATTTTGACAGTTATAAAGTTTATGCTGTAAAAGAGTGGGAGGCTGCTCCTATTGACCCCTTTACATATCGTACTGTAGCGGAAGATTTATCAAATAAAAAGTACGTCAATGTGTTCATAAGGAAATATATTTATTGTGGTAAAAATCTGGAAGATGAATATTATCTTACGTTCTGCTGGGATAAAAAACGCAAGAAACGTCTTTCTATATATGAAGCAACTGATATGAGCGAACTTGAACTTTCAGAATATTGCCGCAGCAGCATAAAAAAACAGCTTGAACCGATTGTTGGAAAAGATAAAGCTTATGTGTTTGACGGTATTGATTCGTATTTAAAGGAAGATTACAAGCTTTATTCAAACTTCGTGCTCACAGACGATACTGTTACAATTTATTTTGGAAACGGCAGCGTAACTACAAAAGGTCTGGGGGCTCAGACTGTTGTTATAAAACGTAATGGTTTGTAGCGTAACGTTTTTGTAATGTGATTTATAATATAAATAGTAAATTTTTCCTCATTATTTTAGTTTTGTTTTATCTGTAATTATTTTCTAAATTTTTGATTTTGTTGATTTAATGCTTTTTTTGTATTATATTAAAATGATAGCATTAAAATAGTGTAATATTTTGGTGTTATAAGTGTTAATATAATATGCAGCGGAAATGGTTCTTCTGTCTGTGTTTGTATTAAAGGTTTGCAGTTCTTTTGAAATTGCAGGTTATTGTTTTGTAAATTATTTTCCATGGATTTGGAGGTTGTTAATTATGAAGAAAAAGGTAGCTCTACAGTTGTCTGTAGTTCTTATGTTCTTAACATGTATTTTTACAGGTTGTTTTGATGCTTTTGGAGGACAGAAAGTAAGTGAGATTCTGTATCCTCTTGTTTCAAAACCTTACATGACTGTCGGTGATGTTATGGATTTGGATTGGTCTTATACGACAACAAATAATCCATATCAGATGCTGGTATCTGAAACAGGAATGTATTCTTTGTTTACTGTTACTTCATCAAATACTTCCGTTGTTGAGGTTTTCGATGGTTATAGACTTAGAGCTGTTGGAGCTGGTACTGCAATGATTACAATCTCTGCAGTCAATTCATGGGGATGTACGGTTGGTCTTGAAATGCAGGTTACTGGTACTGGTGGTGCTGGTGGTACTGTAATTTCAGGAGATCAGCCTACATATAGTGTAACTGGTATTTCTTTTGATTCTACAAATCTTCGCGTTATGCTTAATGAAAACAGCTACTATTCTTATACTGTTACACCTAGATACTTGTCTAATGTAAATCGTGGGGTTACTTGTACTTCTGCTGATGAATCTATTGCTACTGCAACTTATACCGGTTCAACTGAAATTTGTATTTCTGGTAAAAAAGAAGGAAAGACAAAAATTACTGTAAAAAGTATTGATAACCCGTCTGTCTCTAAAGTTCTTGATGTTGAAGTTTATGATAGTTATGTTCCTACTAATACTGTAAAAAAACTTACAATGAGTAATACAGAATATACTCTTGATATAGATCAGACATTTACACTTTTTGCTACTGCAGACGATCCTTCTCATGGTGAAGTAAAGTGGTCTTCAAGCAATACTTCTGTTGCAACTGTAGTAAGCGGTCTTGTTACTGGTGTTGGCCAGGGAGAAGCTACAATTACTGCAACTTCAAAAGATAGTCCTACTGTTACTGCTACATGTAAAATTACTGTAACAGCTAATAAATATGTTAAACCAACTGGAATTAAATTTACAACTGCCAGTCTTAAACTTGAAAAAGGCGCAGAATCTACTCTTGAAATAACAGCAGAGCCAGCTGGTGCACATCCTGTTATTGTATGGAGTTCAAGCAATTCATGTGTATCTATTACTCAGAGTGCTGTAGAAACTCAGAAATGTACTGTAAAGGCATTGACTGTAGGTAAAGGAAAAATTAACGTTTATGTAGAAAGCGATCCTAACATTGTAGCTTCTATTGAATTTGAAGTTACTCGTCCTGCTACTACAGTTGCAAATAACCGTTTCTGGGGAACCTGGATCCGAATGGATAAGGGTACTGAAATTACTATTAATGATACAGAACTGCAGGTTGGTAGTGATACTAAGAAATATTACTTCCTTGAAAAATCAAACAAAAATTGTTTGTATCTTGACGAGCCTATTTCAGGTACAAAAATTTCAATGTTTGAATATGATACACCTAATGTAATTAAGGTAAAACTTGGTGATAAGCCTGATGATCCTGTTATTCCATTTTACAGAAAGGGTGGTACAAACCTTAACTATTCTCTTAAGATTGTAGGCTTTGTAGACTCTGCTTCTTCAGCCCGTTCTGCAGCTACTCCTAAGAAAAATATAAAGGTAAAAGGTACTTCTAATAGATTTAAATCTTTTGAATCTGAAACAACAACAACTGATGATGGAGAAGCAAAACTTGTTGCTCCTTTACAGGGAGATGTTCAGACTGTAATTGTAGAAACTGGCGATGAAAAGAATATTGTAATCGACAACCTTAAGGTAGAAAATAATGGTGACTATATGGGAACTGTTCCTATCGTGGAAGAAGGTGATTACAGCCTTAAGATTACAGGTATTGTTACAAATAAGAGTACTACTGGCGGATATATTTATGCTGGTCATACTTATGAATTGGAATTGACAGTAACAAACATCAGTGAAGTAGATTCTCGTGCTTCTATTGCATGTATTGAACCTGATAATTCAGCGTATATGTCGTTGTCAAGTTCTGATATTTCAGAAGCTTTAACTGCATGTACAATCGATAAAATTAAGTCTAATGTAAGCTGGAAACGACATCTTACTATTCAGACAAAGGATTTTACAGGTCCTGCTTATGTAGATACAAAGATTAAGATTAATATTCAGAACGGTAAGACTGGAAAAATCTGGGAAGACTATATTCCTTTAAGAATCTTTAGAAAGGAAACTGCATTTACTTTCAGTGCCGAAGAAAAGGTTAACGCTAAAGCCGCTTTGAATGGATTCTTAATTTATCCTGACGGAAACAATCAGTTCTTTACAGTTCCTCAGGGAACTACAAAAACTATTAAAGCTCCATTGTTTAGAGATGAAGACAGATATACGCTTGTCTTTAGTGGTGCTACAGTAGACGGTGATTTGGATTCTTCAACAGAATTGTATTACACAGTATCTTTGTCAGAAACTGCTAAGCCGCTTACTTTTATGAATGTAAAAGATCAGGCAGAAAAACTTGCAATCATGCAGTTCGGTGAAGGAGGAGATGGCAACGAAGATGAATTACATGCATATCCTGTAAATAACGATTTTGAAGCTCGTATTGAAGAGAGTGATAATGACTTCTATTCAATTCAGGTGCTTTCAACAGGTGTAATTCCACAGCCTATTACAACAATTAATACTACTGCTGATATAAACTTTACAGGAAGCTGGTCTACAACTGAAAGTGGAGATAAGGCTTATAAAGCAACTGTCGATAATGCTTCTGATTATAAGAGCTTTGTATGGGAAATGAATGGTAGACCATTAACAGGTAATTCTTCAATAACAATTCATTATTCATCATTTGAAGTTGGAGAAAATACCCTTACTGTTATTGCTAAAACTACAGACGGTCGTTTCTTGTCATGCTCAAAGATTATTAGCTATACGGCAGCTTCATCGAACTAATTGATATTGGAGGTTTTTATGAAAAAATTTATTAATATATTTATAGTAGCCTTACTTCTTGTGTTTGCAGGCTGTAATCATTCAGCTGCTATTCAGAATGAATGTTCTGTTAAGTTTAATGCCGAAGTTAGTGATGAAATATTACAGAATTTATTTGGTTCGGAAACTAACGCTTCTGTAAGAACTGCTACTCGTCTTTTTTCTGCATCTGATTTTACAGAATTATCTCTTTCTTATGAGAATAGTGATGATGCTACTAAAAAAGGTCTCCTTACAGATAGATATTCTTATGCAAATTTTGTTTCTCATACTTTTAAGTTAATGCCTGGTAAATATAATTTTACATTAACAGGAAAAATTGGAAGTTACAGTTTTGAAGGAAAAATTACAGAAAAGACTGTTTCTGGAGATACAGATCTTACATTTACTATGAATCCTAAGGGATATAGCAAGGTTACAAAAGGAACTGAAACTGATGCTGTTGAGCCAAAAGGTAGTGTAGAAATTACTGCTACCTATAATAAGGCAACCGCAGGGGATGGAACTAAGATTGATTATAATTTTGTAAAGAAAATTAAAGTTAATGTTTATAAAGCAGGTTCTTCTTCTTCTGCAGTTGGAGAATTTTCTGGTGAATATGCTCCGAATAAAATTAAGCAGGCTGATGGTTCTGAAGTTGCAGAATCTTATACTTGTAATGTAACCAGCAATTCTGGAACTCAGAATAATATTACATGGAATTTTACATCGACTCTGCCTTTTATTAGATTTGCCAAAGAAGATATTGATGTTGGTTCGTATGTATACGAATTCATCGTTTATGCAACTAACGGTAGCAGCAAAGCTGATAACTATATGGTGCTTTCAACTGTAAAAGAAGCTGCTGTTATTGATAAAGATGGAACAAGTAAATCTAGTATTACGATTAGTTGTTTGCCTATTTATACAATAACCTATAATTTAGGTAATACGTCTGCTGCATGGTCAACAGGTTATAAAGCTCCTACAAAATTTACAAGTCTTTCGGATGTAATCCTTCCAGTTGAAAATGATTTGGTTCTTTCTACAAAAGTATTTATGGGCTGGTATAAAGAGTCTACTTACGAAGGTAATCAGATTCTTAATATAAAAACAAAAGACGGTACTTTGAACTCAAGAGACGGAAGTGTTACTCTTTATGCAAAATGGGAAGATGGTATTGCATATACTGTAAAACATAAGCTTGAAAAAGTTTATCCTGCTGGAGAGTATGAATTGCCAACAGCATCTAAATATACTCAGGTAAAATACGGAAAAGCAGGTGCAAATACAAATGCTGTTCCCCTTACAGGATCAGATGTAGCAGGTTATGACGTACAGACTTTTGTTAATCGTGAAATTGCTCAGGATGGTACAACAGAAATCATAATTTACTACAAACGAAGGCAAGTTACATATACATTTAATTTGGCTGGTGGTTCTGTTAGTACACCATTTATTTCTACAACTAAAGCAGGCAGCTATACGGGTACTGCTACTGCTACAAAAATAACAGATAGTACCGGTAAAACTACTGGCTGGTGTGTAAAATCTCGTTATGGTGAATCTTGTATTGTTAATAATCCTACATCTGCTTCAGGAACTTTTAAAAAATGGCAGGGAGATACAAGCAGTGATTATATTTCAAAGAGTTGTGAGTTTGCGTTCGGTTATACGGACAGAACTTATACTGCTTTGTATGATACATTGGCTGCAAATCCTTATTCGTCATATACAAAAATAACTGTTTCAAGCTCAACTACTAGTTATAATATTAAGAGTATTATTAATTCAAATGGTACGGATTATTATTGGTTCGAAGCAACAGGTGGAAAGACTTATACAATAAGATGGGGTGACAGCTGTTCAAAAGTTTCTTCATACAGTGATAGTAACCAGAATGTTGATATTAAAGTTGCGCTGATACAGAGTAGTACAAAACTTAACGGTACTCTTACAACTCTTGCAAATAGTTGGAAGGATTCTCCTACATTAACATTTACTGCTTCTGCCGACTGTTATGTAAAAATTGGTGTAATGCCATGGACTAAAGGAAATACTGGTAGATATGTAATCAATGTTACATCTAATTAATAGATTAATAGATGTTTTAATGTTTGTTTGGAGGAAATTATAATGAAACCAACATTGGTAGTGCTTGCAGCTGGTATGGGAAGCCGTTATGGCGGTGTTAAACAGATTGATGCTGTCGGATTACATGATGAATGTCTTCTTGATTTTGCTGCGTATGATGCAAAAGAATGTGGTTTTGGAAAAGTTGTTTTCATTATACGAAAAGATATTGAAGAAGCTTTCCGTGAACGACTTTTTGACCGTGTAGCAAGAAATTTTGATGCAGAATATGTATTTCAGTCTCCGGATTCTCTTCTTACTCCTTCTCAGTTAAAAGATTATGAGCAGAGTGGAAGAACAAAGCCTTGGGGAACTACTCATGCCATATTGTGTGCTAAGGAAGCTGTAAAAACTCCGTTTGCAGTAATTAATGCTGATGATTATTACGGAAGACAGGCATTCAAAACTCTTGGAGAATATTTGTCTTCGGTAAGTAATGATTCTACAGAGCATGCAATGGTTGGTTATGTTCTTGGAAATACAATGAGCCGCAACGGTTCTGTTTCTCGTGGTGTTTGTACTGTAAAAGACGGAAAGCTTGAAAAAATTGTTGAAAATCTTAAGATTTATTACGAAGGTGATAAAATCATAAGCGAAGTTGATGGTGTAAAAAATGAATTTACCGGAAAAGAATGGGTAAGCATGAACCTTTTTGGATTTACACCAAAGGCTTTTGAACGTTTTCAGCTTTATTGGGATAATTTTATTGCTAATAATTCAACAAGTCCTAAAGCAGAAGCATTGCTTCCTGTTTCGGCATCCGAAATAATTCAGAATAAAGAAGGTATTATTAAATTCTTTACTTCTGAAGAAAAATGGTTCGGTATGACATATCCGGAAGACAGGCAGCTTGTAAAAGAAGAAATTGCTCTTAAAATAAAGAGTGGTTATTATCCTGAAAAACTTTGGGAAAAATAAATGATAAAATTAGAGCCTATAAAATCGGAAAAAATATGGGGTTACGAGTTGTGGATAGCTTCTACTCACCCGAACGGCTGTCAGAAGGAATTTCTGGAGGCTGTTGGAGGTGACTATCCTCTGCTTGTAAAAATCATCCAGGCAAATGACACTCTCTCTATTCAGGTTCATCCTGATGATGAACAGGCTGTAAAACTTGAAGGAGAGGGGAATCGTGGTAAAACTGAATGCTGGTATGTACTTGACGCTGAACCTGATGCAAAAATTGTATATGGTATAAAAAGCGGATATACAGATGAGGTTCTTGCAAAGGCAATTGAAGATAATACTCTTGAACAGTATCTTGAGTATGTAAAACTTCAGAAAGGTGATTTTGTATTTATACCGGCTGGTACTGTTCATGCAATTGGTGGCGGATTAAGGCTTCTTGAAGTGCAGCAGTCTTGTGATTTAACTTACAGGCTTTATGACTGGGGACGCGGACGCGAAGTGCATATTCAAAAAGGACTTGCCGTTATAAAACGAGAAGGCATGATTCCTGTTGCTCCGTTTCCTGGTAATTTTGATTGTGAATATTTTAATTTAAAAACAATTGAATCTGATAAAGAGCTTGTTGTAGAAAATAAAGCAATCGATTCTGGCAGTAAAAATCCTTGCGACTGGCAGCTTATATATATAATTTCTGCTGAAAATGCATTTATTTCATCTGATCCATCTGTTGAAAAAACAGGTGTCGCTTCTGAAGAGATATATGCCGTTGCTCCTGGAGAAAAAATTACTCTTACTGGAAAAGTTCAGATTATGCAGATAAAGGCAAAATAATTTTCTTTATATAATTAGTTTGTAAAAGAAAAGGCTGTCCGTTATAAAGCTTAAAACTTTTTTGGACAGCCTTTTTTTATGCCTTTTGAACAGGTTTTTACTGTTGGAATTTTAGATTTTTCTGCTAAAGATTCTGTAATTCATCCAAGAGAAGAAAGAATCTTTTGTTTCAAGTTTAGTAAGCCATTCTGTACTTACAACGTTAGAACCAAGTGAATCAAAAACTTCTGTAAATGCGGCAATGCTTTCTTTAAAGCGTTTTTCTGCATATTCTTCGTAAAGTTCATCATTCATCATTTTTGCAAGGCCTGTTGACATTGCAAGCATAACTTCTTTTGCACCTATATTCAAAAGTCTTGCCTTTAATCCTGTATCGTTTGGAAATCGGTCGGAAAGATCAATCATTCTTTCGCATGCCTTTGTCGTATATCGAAGCATCCAGCTGTTTTTGTTTGAAAGGAAATCTTCTCCGTAACCGTTTCCGTTTGAAGAGGCATAATATGGTGTAATTTTCTGCAGTGTAAATTGATCTTCAATCATCTGGTTACATGAAGTAATTTGAATGTTCTTTGAAGCTGCCTGACGGATAACTGAATCAAGCCACATAATGCCTTCGTTCCAGTTTTGTCTTAATCTGTCAAGGTCAATTGCAGTTACAAGCGTTACAAACGGTAAATTTGAAAGCTCTTTAGAAGCTTGTTCAAGTTTTTCGTTTTCTGTATTAAGAAAATCTTCTGCGCATAAAAGAACTGATTTTTTTGCTTCGTTCAAATCGTACAAAAGTGCAGTTCCGTCTTTTCTGTTAATGCTTTTGCCGTAATATTTGTAGCCGGTTGCAATACGTGCCATGCCTTTTGTAATAAGGGGTTCAAGTTTTTCTGGCGGAAGTTCAAAACCGATGTCAATATTTTCGTTTCTGAATACGTTTTCGGAAGCGTATCCGTCTTCGCTGTAAATAAAATCATCAATTTCTGAATCACAGCCAAAAAGTGCAAGGGAATTTTCTGTACGGGCAGGGTAGAAAATACCGTTTGTTACATCATCTTGTGAAAAAAGAAAACTTCTTGTATGAAGAACAGTATAATTAAAACCGTAAGCACGAATAAGTTTTTCAACTCCTCTTGCATATCCCATTTCTGGAAGCCAGAATCCGTCCGGAAGTTCGCCAAAATATTTTTTATAGGCGTTAAGTCCTGTTTCAATCTGGGCTGAAATTGCTTCTTTAAATTCCATGTAATGTGGGACAAAAATATCTGTTCCGCAAGTTGCAAGAAGTTCAATAAAACCTTTTTTCTGATATTCACGGAATTGAACCGTAAGTTTTTTGTTGTATTTTTCAACAAAATCTGTGTTTGTGTCTGTGAATTTCTGAATATAGTGTTTAATGATTTTTATTTTTTCAGGATTATCTGCAGCTCGCTTTAATTCATTGCAGCCCAGTTCAATCTGTTTTTCGAGCCAGTTTATATAAAGCTGCTGTATGGAATTGCTGTTAAGAAGTGTGCAGAGTACAGGCGGTAAAACAATTCCTATTTTTGCCGTAATGCCGTCTTTTTCGAAATTTTCAAGCATACGCAGCAATGGAATGTAAGTCTCTGTAATTGATTCAAATAAAAGTGCAAGTAAAGGTGTGTTTTCCTGAATGTCTTCTTCGGTATGCCTTATAAATTCTTGATTTGCTTTTAATATTATTGCTAGGTTTTTCTGCATTTACTTTTCCTTATCTCCAGTTCTTATGCAAACGTATGTCCGTAGTTATTGTATTGTTCAAGAAGAAGTTTTTTAATTCCTGATATTTCTGCTATTTTTGAATAATCTGTGTCTCTTCCAGGCTGGTAATCCGTTACGAATTTTGAGCCCTGCGGTATTTCAAGAACAGGAGAAAACGCTAAAACTTTTCCTGTCTGTCCTGCAACAAATACTAATTCAATTCTTATGTATTTTTTTCCGGAAGGAAGAAGAACATATTGTTCCTGATTGTCGGCCGTTACCTTTATTTCAAATGCTTCTGTCGGCATCTGATCTTCAGGGCTTTCAAGAGAACAAACTCTAAGCATTAAAGTGCATCCCGGCAAAACTTTCATTTTGTTTGAGTCACTGTCGCTAATGTTCCAAAATACAAATGCCCAGGATGGTGTTCTTAAAATGGCACAAACTTGTGTTTCGTTATAGTTTTTTGGTAAAACGGTTTTATGGGCATGCGGTAGTTCAGAAGAAATTTTCATTTCTTCTTTTGTGTTTTCTGCAATAAGTTCTTCTGAAGTGATGTCTAAAAGCTCTCCGATAAGAAATCTTCTGTCCAGATTTTCAGGAACTTCTATTCCATATTCATCAGCAAGTGATGTAAGTTCTGAAAACGAAAGTGTTTCCAGCTGCTGTCTGTTCAAAGTTCTTGCGTTCATAATTAACGATAATAATCTTAAAAAAAACGCGCTTAGTCAAGTAATAGGCATTGAAATATAGGGAGAAAGCATGATATCTGAGTGTTTTGATGTAAATCTTTCTATAAAAAAACAAACTAAAAGGAAAAAAATATTTATTGAATTCTGACGTTTATGCTGATATTATTATTTTAAATGAAGCAAAAGAAGAATTTTTTCTGCATTGTTTTTCTCTTTTTATCTCTGCTGACGACTTTGTCTGCTCAGAGCAGTGTTGTGCCCGACTCAAAGACATTTTTTACAGGCTATAATATTCTTATAATAATATTTTCTGTTCTTTTTGTTGTTGGAATTGCATTGTTCTTTTTCTTTTCATTTGACGGTGCATTCCGCGAAAAACGTGTCTTCAAAAAAGAAATGTCTTCTTTGCTTACAGGCTCGCGTATGCCTTTTTCGTTCCGTAATCCCAGTTTTTTTCACAACCGTCAGCCAAAACTTAGAAACAAGCTTATTCTTTTTTCATTTTCGCTTGTTTTTACAATTACGGTTTTAGGTGCATCTATAATTGGTTTAAGGGTTGTAAAACTTCATAAAAAAACTCTTGCAAATTCGTTAAAAGATAGAATAGATATTGTTCAGACATCAATCCTTTCAAAAATTAAATCGTACATGCCAATGGAAGAATATGTAGAAATCGAAGAGGCGTGCAGCCTTATAAAGGCACTTCCAGAGGTTAATTATATTACTGTTCTTGGACCAAAAGCCGGAAAATTTAATCCGAATGAATTTGATTATTTGTGGTATTCGTCTGATCCTGCAATTTCAAGTAAAATTGATGATATGAAAGGCTACGGTAATACAAAATTCATCAGCAAAGAAATGAATATAATTAATTCATATATTCAGAATATGAATGAAAATGTTATGTTTCAGACTGGTGCAATTTTAAGGCATCTTGACCGTCAGGAACTTCAGCTGCAGCGTTTTATTTCTGAAGATTCAAAAATTCTTCCTTACGATTTGAATGTTTATCAGACGGATTATCTTGAACTTGCAGAACGTTTTGACGTTATTTTAATTGAACTGTCGCGGAAGTATGCATTTTCGTTTCCATCTTTTAATACAGAAAATTTGAATCTTGATTATGATGATTATTCTTATTGTATGCCGATTTTTTATAGGGAACATGGCTCGGAACAGATTTTTCATGGAATGATTCTTGTTAATTTTTCAACAAAGATTTTGAAAAATCAACTTCAAAATGAAATTCGTAAAATTAATTCTATGAGTGTCGGACTTTCTGTTCTGTCGGTTTTTATAACTGTTATTGCGTCGTATATTCTTGCAACTATTGTTACAAATCCTATAAAAGAACTGGAAATTCATCTTAAGAAGGTCGGTTTTGTAAAAGACAGAACCAAACTTGATAAAATGGAAATACGGCTTGCTTCTAATGATGAAATTGGAAGGCTTGGTACGATTGTTAATGAAATGACAAGACAGCTTGCATCGGCGGCAAAAGAGGAAAAACTTATAGTTGATGCAAAGGATGTTCAACAGGCGTTCCTTCCTCTTGTTGTTTCAGAATCTGGAATAAAGAGTAATATTGCACGTCAAAAAACAGAAGTAATGGATTTCTTCGGTTATTTTGAGGGTGCCACAACAGTTTCAGGCGACTTTTTTGATTTTAAGCGTCTTGATAAAGATTGGTTTGTTTTTGTAAAGTGCGATGCTTCTGGGCACGGATTTTCTGCCGCTATTATTATGACGATTATTGCAACTCTTTTCCGCAGTTATTTTACGGGATGGAGTTTCGAAAAAAATGGAATCGGTATAAATCATTTTGTAAATCAGGTTAATCAGTTTATTGCGAGCCTTGATCTGGAAGGAAAATTCGCTTCGCTCATTATATGTCTTTTAAATTCAAAAACCGGTGAATTGTATATGTGCAATGCCGGCGATAATCTTCTTCATATTTATGACAGTACGATTCATAAAGTAAAGACTATCGAGCTTTTTTCTTCTCCTGTTATAGGACCTTTTAATCCTGTGCTTATAAATCAGATGGGCGGTTTTAAGGTTGAAAAAATCATTCTAAAACCGGGCGACATTCTTTTCCTGTATACAGACGGAATTGAAGAGTCTACCAGATATTGCCGTACTCCTGGTTTTGAAATAAAGCAGGTTTATGATGATAATCCAGATAAAATGAAGTATAAAACCGAAACTTTGGGGCAGAGGAATATTCTTAGGATTATAGAGGCTGTTCTTAATAAGGATATTTTTGTTTTGGAAAAAATAGATAATCCTAATGTCGGTGAAAGCCTTGAATTTGATTTTACGAATTGTCTTGGAACTACGGAAGATGTTGTGCTTGCTGTAATTGCTGTTGAAAAGGTGTTCAGAATGTATAAGCCGTTATCAGCGGAAAAAACAGATTATATTACGGTTGATAAGCAGATAGATCGTTTCTTAAAGAAATATTTTAATAAGTATAATGATTATTGTCTTAGTAAGGCCGACAGTTCGGAAGAATTTGTTTTCTCTAACTATGTTGATTATGAATATATGATGGAAGATGAGCAGAAAGATGATTTAACTCTTCTTGCAATAAAATACAGGTAATTTCAGGAGACATGTATGGGATTTGAAGAAAAAATTAAGGTATGGCTTTCGAAAGGTGCATCTGTTTCAAAGAGTGCGTTTGAGAAGGCTGGAGATGCAGTTCAGGATTTTAGCGATAAAAGCGTTCTGAAACTTGATAAGATGAAGCTTGAGTCTCAGAAAAATAAGAAATTGACGGAATTGGGTATTGTAGTCAATGATATGATTGCAAACGGTTTTTCAGGTTTTGATATTGAAACTGTACCTGAAAAAGATAAAATTATGGAGATTTTCCGACAGATAAGCGAATTTTCAGAAAAAATAAAAGAAAAAGAAAAACAGATTGAAGAAGTTGACAGTAAGAGGGAACAGGCAAACAGAAAAGATGAGCCTAAATCTAAAGATTCTGAGGCAGAAAAAGACGACGAAAAAGCGGATGAGGCAAACTCAAACGATGATGACGAAAGCTCAGACGGTGAAACTGAAAACTCAGACGATGATAATGTAGAAAAATCTGATTTCGCTTCTGACAGTGCTGAATAAATATTTTTTTTTAATTAGGAATGTTCTCATTGTTAAATGCTAAAGGATTTTTTTTTGTTATAGTTTTTGGATTATTGCAAAAATGTCTTATTTAACATAATATGAGTTCTATAAATAGAAACTGAGCAGATTTCATGCTCAAAAGGATGATTCAATGGCTATCATTAGTTACAAAGATCTCGGCCTCGTAAACACACGCGATATGTTTGCTAAGGCTATGAAAGGCGGATATGCTATTCCAGCATATAACTTCAATAATATGGAACAGATGCAGGCTATCATCATGGCTTGTGTTGAAACCAAATCTCCTGTTGTTCTCCAGGTTTCAAAGGGAGCACGCGCTTACGCAAATGCAAATATCCTCCGCAACATGGCTCGTGGTGCTGTAGAATATGCACACGAACTCGGATGTGATATTCCTATCGCTCTTCATCTTGACCACGGTCCAAACTTCGAAGTAGCAAAAGACTGTATCGATAATGGATTCTCTTCAGTTATGATCGATGGTTCTGCACTTCCTTACGATGAAAACATTGCTCTTACAAAGAAAGTTGTAGAGTACGCTCACGCACACGATGTTACAGTAGAAGCTGAACTTGGTGTACTTGGTGGTGTAGAAGAAGACGTTGCAGCTGAAGAATCAAAATACACAAAACCAGAAGAAGTAATCGACTTCACATCAAAAA
>CAMOWQ010000034.1 GCA_946628495.1 uncultured Treponema sp.
CGACCGGTAGCATTTTTCTTTTGGTGTATTCATGTTTATAATGCGTTTGCCCTGAAGCACCGGCGCCGAGCGTGGAGCGGCTTTAGTCTAAAGGGGCAGACATTCTGGCTGCCCCTTTAGATGAGCGTTAGTGAACCGCGGAAGGCGAGTTGGTGTTGCAACTCCGCTGAAAAAAGAAAAAAAATTAATGCCTGTTCTGGAGCGGAATAAAGTCGCGTTCATCCATAATGTTTTTGTAGGCTGGACGGTAAATGCGTTTTCCGCTGACAATCTCTTCGATACGGTGAGCAGACCAACCGGCGATTCTGGAAATTGCAAAAATCGGGGTGAAAAGCTCGCGAGGGATGTTGAGCATTGTATAAACGAAGCCTGAATAGAAATCGACGTTCGGGCACACTTTTTTGTCTGAATGATGTACGTCTTTTACAATCTGCGGTGCAAGCTTTTCTATAAGGTCATAAAGTTCAAACTCTTCCATGCAGCCTTTTTCCTGTGCAAGACGTTTTGCCTTTTCTTTAAGAAGAACTTCTCGAGGGTCGCTGATTGTATAAACTGCATGCCCCATTCCGTAAATGAGTCCTGAATGGTCAAATGCCTGTTTTTCGGCAATTTTTCTAAGATATGCGCCTACTTCTTTTTCAGAAGACCAGTCTTTTACGTTTGCCTTGATATCATCCATCATTTCTACAACGCGGATGTTAGCACCACCATGACGGCGGCCTTTTAGAGAACCGACTGCAGCTGCAATTGCAGAATAGGTATCTGTATCGGCAGAAGAAACAACGTGAACTGTAAGAGATGAGTTGTTACCACCTCCATGTTCTGCATGAAGAATAAGCGCAAGGTCAAGAATTTCTGCCTCAAGTCTTGAATACTGTTTGTCTGAACGGATGAGGCGAAGGAAATTTTCTGAAGTTGAAAGAGACGGATCAGGATTATGAACATACATACTTTTGTTGTCGTAATAGCGTCTTTTTGCCTGATAAGCGTAAGCTGCAAGTGTTGAAAAACGTGCAATAAGCTGTACACACTGTTTGATATTGTTGCCTACTGAACGGTTTTCGGGATCGTCATCGTATGCATAACATGCAAGAACTCCACTGGCGATTTTATTCATAATATCGTTTGACGGAGCTTTCATAATCATATCTTCGGTAAAGTTTGGAGGAAGAATGCGGCTTTCTCCAAGATAAGATGAAAAACTATCAAGCTGCTTCTGATTTGGAAGTTCACCAAAAAGAAGAAGATAGGCACTCTGTTCATAACCAAACTGATTGTTCTTTTCTGCATCCTTAATGAGGTCTTCGACATTGTAGCCACGGTATACAAGACGGCCTGGTACTGCAATTTTTTCGCCATCATGAATTTCGTAACCTACTACATCACCAATCCGTGTAAGGCCGACAAGTACACCAGTACCGTTTGCATTACGCAAACCGCGCTTTACATCATATTTTGCATAAAGATCCGGATTGATTGGGTCGTTATGAATTGCAAGAGTTTCGAATTTTTTTAAGATTGCCTGCTCGTCCTTAAAATTTGTCATGTAAACCTCCTGATGGAAAATGCCTAAACAATTCTGTATAAGCACACGACAAAAATGCATAATTATGCATTTTTACCACGAAAAAATTACATAATTATACAAAAAACATACAAGTGTATCAAGAAAATTGAATCGATTTACATCAATTGTTTTGATTTGATTTTACTTTTATTCCAAGTGCTGCAGGAATTTTTCTTGCAAACATAGAACGTTCAAGATATTTTCCTGCTGCAAACAATCCGCTGTAATGCCCGCCGTCAAACTGCATTGCATCGGTACAGCCAAGGCTTTTTAAAATTAAGGCGCATTCTTCATAACAAAGCCCGTTTCGGTCGGTAGGGCTAAAAACAGGAGAGACTGCAAGCAGATAAAGATAACGGCCGTTATGTGAAATGCCAACGCCTGTTCTTGAACGGCGTGTACGCCGGAACGGAAGAATTCTGCCATTTTCCAAAATGACATAAAAACCGCCGTATGCACAAAGGGATTCTTCAAGCAATTCGGGCGTTTGTTTAGGAATTATGCGAGCTCTAAGATTCTGCCCTGCACCTTCGTGATTAGGGCTTTCAAGACTGGCATTTTCGAACTTCGGGGACTCAAAAATTTTACATTCCGAATAAAATGTCAGTGCACAATATTTTTCGTTTGGTTTTGCAAGAATTTCTCTGCCGGTTTTTACGATGCCTGAAGGAACAGGCTTTTTCCCGGAATCCGTCTGCTCAACATGAAACGGAACAGAATTTACTGCAACAAGAGACTGTGTTTTTTTCGAAAATGCCTTTAACGAAAAAAAAGATTCGCCGCTTTGTGCATCAGGCCATGCAGTTATTTCAAGATTAGGCGTATCCAAATCTATACGGACGCAATGCCACGTAACATTGACGGCCGGTACAAGATGAGATGTAACATCAATACCTGCAAGCCCCTGCTCGACAGACTGCCAGCTTATTTCAGCCGGAATAAGCTCTTTCTCGGATAAAAGTGCAGAATCACTGTCAGCATTCTGTAATTCTGCTGTTTTTTTGGAAGAAGAAAGTGTGACACATGAAAAAAACTGACATTCAAAAACAAGAAAAGCAAAAATATAAAAAGAAACAACGGCAATCCGCGGCAAAAAGATTTTTTTACCTGCATACGGCTTTTTTACAACAGATTTCTTTTTCATGACGCTTATCATTAAACTGATTTTTTTTGCCTTTATTTTTTAAAACGCTGTGCAGGCGAAACAACCCAGATTGCTTCAAGAGGAACATCACCGGCATTTACCATAACATGTGGCGCTTCCGAAGAAAACGAAACGCTGTCTCCGGCTTCCAGTGTATATTCTTTTTCACCGTATTTTAAAATGCCTTTACCGTTCGTTATGATTCCTATTTCGCGTCCGATATGTCCGTAAAAACCGCGGTGTGAATGCGAACCGACAGGAATTGTAATGATATAAGTTTCGAGAGAAGCTTCCTGATTTGTTCCTGCAAGCCCTGCAAGTTCCTGATAGAGAGTATCATCTTCTTTTACGTTAAGGCGTTCTGTTGAACGTACAATTTTTACTGGACGTTCTTTTTTATATTCTTCAAAAAGGAATTCAAGATTGATATCAAGTACGTCGGCAAGGGCAAGAAGCGTATCTATTGCAGGAGAAACATGATTGCGTTCAATCTGAGAAACAAGACTTTCGCTTACACCTGCCTTTTGTGCAACATATTTAAGCGTATAACCGTTGTGCTCACGAACCTGTCGCAACTTTTCGCCAAAATGGTACGGCACTTTTCTGTTTTTCTGTCCTACATCATCTTTAGATGCATCTTCTTTCTGATTTTCATTTTCGTTGGTTTTATTAAGAGCCATGTATATCCTATAACTTAGTTATTACTAATAATTTACTACAAAAGTCTAAACTTTTGCAAATGCATCATTATTCTGTTTTTCTTTATTCTGTTTTGTAACAAACTGAATGAAGTAATCTTCCAGTGTTTTATGAGGTCCATTTAAATGCAGCCTTGTTCTTGAACGTGCATTATCTCTGCGGATTGTATACATTGTATAAAAATCGCGGTAATCCAAACCTGCATCAGCCTTTACATGTTCGCCTAGGAATTTAGAAACTTCATCGCGACCGATTGCTGTAATGCCTTTTGTTTTTAAAATTGTACGAAGAGATTCAATCTGTTCGTATGAAATTCCAAAAAGGAATTCCTCCATTGCCTGAGAAACGCCATCCTGTCCAAGCTCAGTCTTTATAAAACTAATCCACTGCTCGTCCATTTGCATGGAAATTAAAAGAAGTTCACTTGACCCCATCATAGTACCAAATGCAGGCGCAAGTCTTCTGCGGGCTGTCCATACATTCTGAAGTACGGGCGCAACGGTTTCTACAGTCTGATCATTCCAGTGTTCCCACAAAAGCAAAAGTGAAAAAGCCCATTCACGACGGAATTCCATAGGCTGCGAATCATCCTGTATAAGATTCAGGTAAACGTCTTCGACAAGCAGGGAAAACATGGAAGAAATCGTTTCCATTTCGAATGCCTTTGCGTAATATTCACGTTTTTTCTGCTCAATTTTTTCGAAATGTTTTATATATTTTGAAAGACTTGAAAAAGTATGCATTTTTGCAATCAGAAGACCTTTTCCAAGAACCGCTTTTGACGGAAGCTGCAATGTTGAATCACCATAATTCTGATGTTTGATAAGAGATTCGATAAGAAGGCTTGGAGTACGCACACCGCCGGCAATATCATGACGCTCAAGCAAAGAAGGAAACAATGCAACGGCACTGCCTAATTTTTCCAAATCATCAATGCGTTTTGAAAAAATTTCACTGCGTTCCTTATCAAACTGAGAAATCAGCGGTATATATTCTGATATAAGATTTTTCTGGCGTTCAGTAAAAACATCAACTGTCTCTTCAACAGAAAGAGGCGTTTCCTGCTCACCAAAAAATGAATTTATATCAACCTGTTCATATTCAACTTCTTCAGACATCGTCCCTAAATTATAAATCATTTGCAGATTTTGTCTATTGGGATTAAGAAACAATATTTTGATTAACACAAAAAAATGCCTTAATGCGTACTGTTCCCTAAAAATGAAGATTGATATAATGTGTTTCAATCTCTATTACTCAAAAATCATCAGGATAAAACGATGGATTGTACGCAAAAACTGAATGCCCAGACCTTTATTGAAATAAAAAACTGTAGAATTGAAAGTTCAAAAGGAACCTGTATTAACAGCATCAACTGGAGTTTTAACAAAGGCGAATCCTGGCTTGTTACTGGTCCGAACGGAAGCGGCAAGGCAGAATTTTTAAATGCGCTTTACGATTCAAAAAGCGGTTTTAATTTTATAAAAAACGACAGCAATTCAATTTACAAAAACAGTTTTTTGGGACAATCCGAACTTGTCTCTCTTGAAAGAGCCGCAAAAATCATACAGGAAGAACGCGAAAACGACGAAAGCGACTTTATGGAAGAAGGCATAGACAAAGGGAGAACAGGCTTAAATTTTATAGGAAACGACAGTTCTCTTGTAAACCATCCCGCAGTAAAACTATGCGGTATAGAAAAAATTCTCGACCGCGGTTTAAAATACATGTCTACAGGCGAAATAAGACGTACACTTCTTGCACGTGCCGTAATTTCAGAAAAGCAGCTGCTTATTTTAAGTGATCCGTTTGCGGGGCTTGATGCAGAAAGCAGGCTTATACTTTTTAATTTCATCAATTCAAAAATAAACGATTCAGAAAATGCACCTTACATAATTTTAGGAATGGAACGTTATGTTGAAATTCCAGATTCAATAACACATGTCCTTGAATTCCAGAACAAAACAGTATCATTCTGCGGTACAAAAGGTGAATACGAAAATATTCTTGCAAAACGCCGCGAAACAAATTCAGAAAATGAAAAAAAATCATCTGAAGAATTTGCTGCTACAGTTCACGAAACCTTCACGGAAACAAAAGCTCTTCAGAATGAAAAAACTGAAAGCAATAATTCTGCACAAATTAACGACAAAACAGATGATTACCTTATTGAAATGAACAACGTAAACGTAGGCTGGGATGACAACAAAGTTCTGCAAAATCTTTCGTGGAAAATAAGAAAAGGCGAAAACTGGCTGATTCAGGGACCGAACGGAAGCGGAAAAACAACGCTGCTTGAACTGATTACCGGTGACAACATGCAGGTTTTCTGCAACGACATAAAAATTTTTGGAAAAAAGCGCGGTTCTGGCGAAACAATATGGGATATCAAAAAAAAGCTTGGAATTGTTTCATACAGAATGCATGTTGAACACAGAATGCTCGGCGGAATTTCATTAATGAACGTTATTATTTCAGGTTTTCATGACTCAATAGGGTTATACACTGCTGCCGGCGATCTGGAAATTGCAGCTGCAAAAAAATGGCTTGCCGCAGGAGGATTTGCAGGGCGCGAGAAAGAAAATTTCGCAAGCTTGAGTTACGGGGAACAGCGCGCGGTGCTTATCTTGAGAGCTGTCGTTAAAAAACCGGAACTTCTTATTCTTGACGAACCGTGCCACGGTCTTGACGAGACCTCCCGCAAAAAAATACTGACACTTCTCGAATACATAGGAACAAGCGGAGAAACGACTATGCTTCACGTTACGCACGATCCGTCAGAAGTGCTCGACTGTGAAAAAAACAGGCTTGTTTTAAAGCCAGGCTGTACTCCAATGTATGAAATTTATAATCTGTAGGCATTCTGTTTACAGATATTCCATGCAGAAACAAATTGCTGACACTATTGCAAAATACAAAAGAATAATATAACTTTTCATTATATTTTCAGTTCAGCTTTGATTTTTACTTGTTTTTCTTAAGTGCTTATTTTTTATATTAAAAACCTATATCATTACCAAAAGGAAAAGAACAATGGATAAAGAAGAAATTAAGACGCGCTACGGCACACAGGGAATGCCTAAAATAAAAAACATTTTTACCTATCAATATTTCTGTGTTATAAAAATTCTTGGATTCATTTTTTTTGGTTTAGGTGCGATGTTTCTTGCAATATTCGTTTTTCCTGTAATCAGGCTTTTTGCTGCAAGGAAAGACAAGGATTTTGGCATAACTGCAAGAGCATACGTTTCTCATACATTCAGAGGATTTTTAAGGCTTCTTATTTTTTTTGGTACTATACGAACCCGTGTAGAAAGCCGCGAAGCCTTCAGAAACATTCATTCAAAAATCATAATTGCAAATCATCCTTCATACCTCGATTTTATTTACATAATGTCTTTTGTACCAAATTCAACATGTATTGTACGAGGAAATCTTATAAAAACACCTCTCGGCGGAGTAATTAAACAGGCATACATCACAAATTCAACGGATTTTTCTGAATTGTGTGCTGAATGTAAAAAACTTACAGACAAAGGCTGCAACGTAATCATCTTCCCGGAAGGAACCCGAACACCACGACACGGAAGAAATAATTACAAAAAAGGCGCAGCAAGAATCGCCCTTTACTGCGGTTGCGACGTACAGCCAATTTTAATTGCAGGTTCAGATAAATACGGTCTTGGAAAATACGATCCATTGTGGTCATACAATCATGTAGAACGATACCTTTATGATTTTAAAATGCTTCCTGTAATTTCTACAAAAGAATATAAGGATCTTCCAGAACCAATTGCAGCAAAACGACTTACCGATAAATTTGACGAAGTAATACACAATGCAGCAGGTGAATATGAAAAAAATCACACCTGTCTTACATTGAACAACGTCTGATTTTACTCTCTGTAAACTTAAAAAGCATCTGCATATAGCAAAAAAACAGGCCGAACTGTATACTGACTGTCATGAAAACATTTGAACAGCTCGGTATACGGATTCCAGAAATTCTGTTACCTAAAAACATTGATTTATCATCCTGGTCGGTAATTGCCTGCGACCAGTATACTCAGGACAAAAACTATTGGGATAAAGCAGCACAAAATGCAGGTTCCAATCCATCAACATTAAACTTGATTTTACCGGAAGTATATCTTAACTCCCCAGACAAGCAGGAAAGAATTCAGAAAATTCGTCGCACGATGAAAGAATATCTTGATTCAGGCGTTTTTGCACCGGCAAATAAATGTTTTGTATATCTTGAACGCAAAACTGCATTCGGAAGAACCAGAAAAGGTCTTGTAATGCAGATTGATCTGGAAACTTACGAATGGAAACCTTTTAGCAAGGCTAATATCCGTGCTACAGAAGCGACTATCGTAGAAAGAATTCCGCCCCGCAAAGAAATAAGAAAAGGTGCATCACTTGAACTTCCACACATCATGCTGCTTGTAAACGATAAAGAGCATATTCTTGTAGAAGGCGCAGGAAAATTAGTTTCAAAAAATAAACCGCTTTATGAAGGCTCTCTGATGAACAACGGAGGTTCAATAACAGGCTGGGCAATTTCAAGCGAAGATGACATAAAAAGCGTAAATGAAAAACTTGATGCAATTGCAACGAAAAATACTGCAGCTGACGGTTCAACATTTTTGTTTGCAGTTGGCGACGGAAACCATTCTCTTGCAACCGCAAAAGCAGTCTGGGATGAATACAAAGACGAACTTTTAAAGAACGGAGCTTCTGAAGAAGAAATTGCAGAAAACCCAGTTAGATTTGCACTTGTCGAAATAGTAAACCTTTATGATGAAGGTCTTACTTTTGAACCGATTCACAGAGTGATTTTTAATGCCGACAACAAAAAACTTCTGGATTTTCTTGCCGAAAAACTGAACGGAACTGTAAAAGAAACTGTATCTCAAAAAGAACTTGAAAAGAATGTTCATGATTCTAAGGCAAACTTCGGCTTTGCATTCATCGACAAAGACGGTTCACAAAAATTTTTTGTTCTGGAAACAGGCATTACAGACCTTGCGGTTTCCAGATTACAACCTGCCCTTGATGAATTTATAAAGGCAAATAATCTTGAAATAGATTATATTCACGGAACTGAAGAAGTTCTGTCTCTTGGCAAAAAGCCTGGTGCGACAGGAATTCTGCTTCCTCCAATTGCAAAAGATTCATTCTTTGAAACAATTAACGGAAGAGGTCCTCTTCCAAGGAAAAGTTTTTCAATGGGCGAAGCCGACGAAAAACGTTTTTATCTTGAATGCAGGAAACTTTTTCAATAAAGGCTAAATAAAACTATAAAAGCAAAATTTGAGCAGTATGGATTAACTGCCTTCTACAATCCTTAGAATTGATTTTCCAAACTGCTCGATTTTTGCCTCGCCCATTCCATAAATACTGCGAAATTCACTCTTTGTTTTTGGCTTTTTTGCGGCAATATCGTAAAGTGTTTTATCTCCGAATATTATATAAGGCGGAACATTCATATCATCAGCCTTACGTTTACGCCAGTTTTTTAGTTCACTTACAATTCTTTCTGCTTCTTTATCACCAGCGAGTGGCTTTTGAGCCGCAACTTTTACTCCATATCGTGAAGTTCCCGTTCTTTTCTTTAAAACTCCACCTTTTGATTCACTATAAAGTGCAAAATCATAAGATTTTTCATTTTCAGCAGAGGCAAATCCTGAAAATTCAAAAGGCAGAACAATTTCATCTCTGTTTAAAAGAGCAGATTTTCCTGCATAAGTCACTTTTATTATTTTGTAATCACCTTCCCTTCGAAGATAATTTCTGGCAATAAGAGTATCAGCAAGAGCAAGCCAGTCTTCTTTTGAAATATTTTTGCCAATTCCCCACGTACTGAGTTGAGTATGACCGTTATCGATAATTTTTCTCTGTTTAGAACCAAGCAGCACATCAACCACATAAGAAATACCAAAACGTTCTCCAGTCCTGATTACACAACTCATAAGTTTTTGAGCAGGAATCGTCACATTATTTTCTGCAACTTCTCCACACGCACAAATATCACAACAGCAATCTGCATTTTCGGCCTTTGGTTCATATTTTTCGCCAAAATAATTCAAAAGAACTTTACGACGGCATTCATGAGTTTCTGCAAAACGCACCATATTTTGAAGAAGTCTTTCACTCTGCTCCTTATCTGCCACTTCATCAAAAAAATATCTGATTTTCTGAATATCACCTGAAGAATAAAGAAGCAATGCTTCGGAAGGAAGTCCGTCTCTACCCGCACGCCCGATTTCCTGATAATATTCTTCAAGCGACTTTGGCAAATCATTATTAATTACATAACGCACGTTCGGTTTATCGATGCCCATTCCAAAAGCAATTGTCGCAACCATAATCTGAACGTCATCATTAACAAAAAGTTCCTGATTTTTTGCACGCTGCTCATCAGACAAGCCTGCATGATAAGGAAGAACCGAAAATCCTGCATTTGAAAGATATTGTACAAGTTCATCAACTTTTTTTCGTGAATAGCAATATATAATTCCGCTTTCATCTTTATGTTTATGAATGCAATGTATAATTTGTGCAATTGAATTGCGTTTTGGTTGAACATCAAGAAAAATATTACTGCGGTTAAAACTCGAAATGAAAACCTGCGGCTTTTTTAAATTAAGATTTGTAATTATGTCTTTGCGAACCTGTTCGGTTGCCGTTGCCGTAAGGGCTATCATAACAGCATCGGGGATAATATTCCGTATTACATTTATTTCAAGATAATCAGGACGGAAATCGTGTCCCCAGGCAGAAAGACAATGGGCTTCATCAACAGTAATACAGCTTACCTTTAAATCAGATTCAGTAAGAATTGAACGTACTCTTGAAGAACTTAAACCTTCTGGCGAAACATATACGATTTTTGCCTGCCCGGACTTTATTTCATCGACCGTAGAAAAATAACTTTCCCTATCCAGAGAACTGTTAAGAAAAACCGAATGAATTCCAGCAGCACGTAACGAAGCAACCTGATCCTGCATAAGCGAAATAAGCGGAGATACTACTACTGTAATTCCCGGCAAGATTAAAGCTGGAATTTGATAACAAAGCGATTTTCCGCCTCCAGTAGGCATAACGGCAAGAGTGTCCTTACCGTCTATTACACTTTGAATTATTTCCTTTTGCATAGGACGGAAAGTATCGTAACCAAATACAGTTTTTAAGACAAATTCCGGTTTTTGATTTTCGAAAGCACCTGATGTAATTTTCATATAATTATTATAGCACAAAACCACTTGAAAAAACTCCATACATTATGATATATTATCTAAACCGAGCCGGAGTGGTGGAATGGTAGACACGACAGACTCAAAATCTGTTGCGAGCAATCGTGTAAGAGTTCAAGTCTCTTCTCCGGTACTAAGACTTCCTAAAACAGGAAGTCTTTTTTATTTAACGTTACTGTTTTATTTTTCAGTTCTGACCTTCCCGCACACATAATTTTTATGCAGTAACATCAAGTTCTGGAACAATATCAGAACAAAGTTTCCGGTATTCTATGGCTTCTTTTAAATGCTCAATGCCTATTTTTTCTTCACCTGCCATATCTGCAATTGTCCGTGCAACTTTAAGGCAAGAAGAAATTGCTCGCGGCGAAAATCCATATCTTTGAACTGCTAAATCAAGCCGTTGTTTGCTTTCATTATCTAAAGAACAAAAATCAAGAACCTGTTGAGGCGTAAGCTTTGCATTTTTAACACCCTGCCGTTGCCTCTGAATTTTTACAGCCCGTGAAATTCCAAACCTAAGCTGCTCGGTTGACTCAAGGCCTTCGCGGGTACGTTCTTCCAGCGAAATTTCCGATTCATTTTTTACAAACACCCTCAAATCAACACGGTCTAAAAGCGGCGCAGAAAACTTTTTCCAATACTGATCAATTGATTTTGCACTGCACATACATAATTTTTCGGTGCTTCCATAATTTCCGCACGGGCAAGGATTAACAGCCATAAGCAGCTGGAAGTTGGCAGGATAATTTGTACTACGCCCTGCCCTGCTCAAGGTAACACTTCCACTTTCCAAAGGCACGCGGAGCATCTGCAATACGGACGTTCTGAATTCAGCTGCTTCATCCAGAAAAAGCACACCATTATGAGCAAGTGAAATTTCTCCGGGACGGCAATTCACACCGCCACCACATATTCCTTCAATAGATGCAGTCTGATGCGGCATACGGAACGGCGGAATCCTTACTAAAGATTCCGAAGGCTTTATAAGTCCTGCAAGAGACCATATTCTTGTAACCGATTGAGCTTCTTCAACAGTTAAAACCGGATTCAACGCTGGAAATTTCTGAATTGCCATTGTTTTTCCGCAACCAGGCGCACCAACAGCAATAAGATTATGACCTCCTGCCGCCGCTATTTGAAGGGCACGAACAAGCTTGTACTGCCCCTTTATTTCTTTAAATTCAAAGCCTGTATTTATTTTTGTAAAATACACTCCATTTTGCGAAACACAACCATCAGGAATTTCATTTTTATACTGACTTGCATTCTTCGATTCATAAAAAGAACCGTCTCTAAGCGCCCGAAATGCATTTTCAAGATTATCTGCACCATACACCATAACACCTTCAACTTCGCGGGCTTCATCGCAATTCTGCAAAGGAACAATACATCGATAAATTCCACCTGCGGCAGCCGTAGCAACCGCTGCATGAACACCTTTTATGGCTCTAATTTTTCCCGAAAGTTCAAGTTCTCCCATTACAAGAACTGGTTCCGTTAGAAAATCAGACACACCATTTTTTTCTGCATTCGAAGCAAGAACACCTAGAGCAATCGGCAAATCAAAACCTGCACCCTCTTTCTTTAAATCAGCCGGCGAAAGGCTTATAAGCACTCTCTCAAGCGGAAAATCAAAGCCGGAATTCCTTACAGCAGCCTGCATTCTTTCTCTGGCCTCTTTTACAGCCCCATCCGCAAGTCCTACAACATCAACCGCAGGAATTCCTCGTCTTAAATCAACTTCCACCGACACCAATGCACCTTCATAACCAAAAGGTGAAAATGAATAAATCTGCATAAAAAATCTCCAGAAACTTTTTTTTGAAAAACTCTCTGAATAAAAAAAACTGCGGATGCACTAAAAATGTACACCCGCAGAATTCGGAGGTTAATAAAAATGAATAAAAAACTAACTGAAAATAATATTGCAATTTTTTTCAGATTTCGGAGTTTTTTACGTGATTTATTCAATATTTTTTTGATTTTTTTATATTTTGTAAGAATTTTATAGTGATTCTCGTTTTTCTAAAGCATTCCGCAAACCTTCGTAGTAACGGTCCTCAATTTTTTTGCCACCACAAGTATGACCTAGTTTTCTGTCACCACGAATTTTTTCTCCATGAAAATCACTTCCGGCCGTAACAAAAAGTCCAAGTTTCTGTGCAAGTTCTTCAAGTCTAAGGCATTCTGTAACACGAGCCCCCGGATGAAATGCTTCAAGGCCAAGTACTCCGCGTTCATGAAAATCCTTTAAAATTTCTGGAAGTTTTCCCCACGACTGATACAAAGACATTGGATGTGCAATAACAGGAATACCACCAGATTCTCTTATTGCAAGAACAGCTTCATCAAGATTCGTACCGATACGTTCAACATACCATGGACGACCTTTTGCAAGATAACGGTCAAATGCCATCTGTCTGTTTTTTACAATTTTCTTTTTTTCAAGTTCTGCCGCAAAATGAGGTCTGCCAAGTACAGTATTCGGAAAGTCTTTTTTCATTTCTTCCAGAGTTATATCAATACCGTCCGCACGAATTTTTTCTATCATTTTTTCATTGCGAAGTTCCCGATTATTAACAAGAGAATCCAGAATTGTCCTGAAAGAATCAGATATATGCGTATAACCTAAGCCAAGAAGATGAAATTCACCTGTAGGAAAATTTATATTTAATTCTACGCCCGGAACGAGGGTAATTCCGTTTTTTTCTGCTGCAATGCGGGCTTCTTCAATACCATCAACAGTATCATGATCGGTGATTGCAACAACAGATATATTACGTTCAGCAGCTTTTTCCATTATTTGCGTTGGCGTATACTGACCGTCTGATGCAGTAGTATGAACATGTAAATCTATCATAAGATTATAATAGCATTATTTTAAAACTTATGATATAATTAGGATTTACTAGGGAAAATGTTTTTATGTAAAAAGTTATTAAAAACTGAATCTTGTTTTGAAGGAGTCGAAGTTTTATGCCAAAGGCAATGCAATACACAAAAGGATCAATCATCTACTTTGAAGGCGATCATGATGAAAGAATTTTTATCATGCAACGCGGTGCTGTCCTTCTTTCAAGCACAGATATAGAAACAGGTCAGTCAGTTTCAGAACCAGTAGGAAACGGTGGCTTCTTTGGTGTAAAATCTGCTCTCGGACACTTCCCTCGTGAAGAAACAGCAACAGCCCTTGAACCTACAATTGCAGTTGCCCTTTCAATTCAGGAATTTGAAGTTCTTTTTAGTAACAACAAGGCTTTGATCATGAAAATGCTCAGAGTATTTTCTAATCAGCTTAGACAAATTCATAAAAAAACACAGTCTATACTTCATGATACAGTAGAAGACCAGCAGTCAGGTATGCTTGCAGTTGCAAAAAGTTTTTATGATGAAGAACAGTACCGTTCTGCCTGCGATGTATATCAGAAATTCCTTACAAGATTCCCTAATACTCCCCAGAAAGCAGAAGCTACAAAAATGTTTGCTGATGCAAAACTCCGTAGTGAAAAATTAAAGTCATCTCACAAAGCTCTCGACAACATTGACACTGGTAATGCAGCTTCAAATTCTGCACTCAAAGTATTTTCACTTCCTGCATTCGAACGTTTTGCAAAATCATACGAACCAGATCAGGTTATTATTTCTGAATATGAACCAGGTGATTCTTTCTATTTGATTCAAAGCGGGGCAATTCAGCTTGTAAAATGTGTTAATGGTTCAAAGAAAAATATTGATATTCTCCGCCCAGGTGAATTCTTTGGAGAAATGGCTATTCTTGATAATTCCCCGCGTTCTGCAACTTGTATGGCAATCGGACACGTACAATGCCTTGAATTCAACAAAGAAAATTTTGAGCTCTTAATTACAGGAAACCCTCAAATAGCCTTGATTTTATTGAAACTTTTCTGTAAAAGAATATATGATCAAAAACGACGATTCAGAATTCTTGTTATTAAGGATTTACAGGCTCGTATTGCTGATGTTTTCCTTATGCTTGATGAAATGAACCCTGTCGTAAATCCAAACGAGAAACAAAGAAGGTTCAATATTACAGTCGGAGACGTTGCACATTGGGCTGGATTATCTCAAGAAATTACCCGTGACGAAATCAACAAGTTTATCGAAAAACGAAAGATTGAAGTTTACGATAACTATATTGTTGTAAACAACATCATGGATATGAAACGAACTTACGATACCCGTGCAAACATAGGTACCCGTTAGTACGCAATAAAACCTGCCGACTTAGCTCACCCGGTAGAGCAGCGCATTCGTAACGCGCAGGTAGTTGGTTCAAGTCCGACAGTCGGCTTTATAATATTTTACAAAACAAATCAGTTGATTTAAGATACATATCTTGAACCAACTAACGTAGTGAGCGCTGAAAACTGCGAAGACTTGGAGCAGTTTTCAGAAAAAGCGGCACGGAAGCCGCTGACAGCGAACGAAGGCGGCCTGGAGGGAGCAAACACGACGTTTGCGACCGGAAGGTTGGTTCAAGTCCGACAGTCGGCTTTCTATTTTTTTACAAAACAAATCAGTTGATTTAAGATATATTTCTTGAACCAACTAACGTAGTGAGCGCTGAAAACTGCGAAGACTTGGAGCAGGTAATGCACAGAACAAATGCATTATAAATATCTTTTAGTAAAGACGGCGCGAGAGAACAATTCATTATGCATTTGTCTTTAATTAATGCTGGCTGCTTATTTTTTTAATGGAGTATTTTCTTGGCAGTTTCGTTTTCCTGGACAGATTACACAGAAGAAGCCGACGTTGACATTTCAGGAATTTATTCTTTTGACAAACCAATTCTTCCCCCAGAAGAACTCGATTCGCATATTTTTATAGACGGCGACAATTACCCTGCCCTAAAACTGCTGGAACAAACTTATACAGACAAAATCGACGTTATCTACATAGACCCTCCATACAATACCGGCAACTCATTTGTTTACGAAGACACGTTTCATTCCAGAAGCGAAAGCGACAATCACAGTAAATGGCTGAGTTTTATGAGCAGACGTCTCAAACTTGCACAAAGACTCTTAAAAAATACCGGCTGCATTTTTATAGCAATAGACCAAAATGAATTGTACTATCTGAAAATTTTATGCGATATGATTTTTGGAGAAGAAAATTTTATCAACGATTTTATGTGGCTGCACGGAAAAGGCAAAAAAGACAGATGGTCAAGAACATTACAACAGCACACCCTATGTTACGCAAAAGACAGGCATTTCTTGCAACCGTTTGCTGATTTTATTTCTACAGAATGGGCAACTTCAAATGCAGATTCCGATCCAAGAGGAAACTGGTTTAGCGGAAGCATTTCTTTTACAGAAAAACGTTCCAATCCGAATCATAAAAACTATTATACTATAAAATCACCATCGGGAATAAAATGGACAAGGCAATGGCTTGTTTCCGAAGATGAAATGAATGAACTTCTTTCGCAAAATAAAATATTTTTTGGCAAAGCTCCAGAATTCAACAAGGTTCCGCGTGTAAAGATATTCAATCAGGAAAATACAAAAATTATTCCAAAAAATATAATTGACTGTACCGAAAGCACAAGAAAAGCACAGACTCATTTAGACAACATCCTCGGTGCAAAAAAAATTTTCGATAATCCCAAACCTGTAGATTTGATTTCGCATTTAATTTCTATCACACAGAATAAAAACGATGCGCTCATCATGGATTTTTTTGCAGGAAGCGGCACAACACTGGAATCCGTACTGGAACTTAACAATCTTGACGGCGGAAGCAGAAAATGCATTTTAATTCAAAAACCAGAAGCCACATATTCAAAAAACGGACAGACATCAAATGCATATAACAACGGCTTTAGTACAATTTCGGAAATCTGCAAAAAAAGAATTGAGTCCGTGCTTGATTTTTACAACAAAAACTACGGACTCAACGAAAAAATTGAAAATATAAAACTACTTCACGAATAAAAAATGAATACGGCTATTCCGAATAAGCAGGGAATTCAACCGAATACAATACAAAATCAGAAGAAACTGGCGTCTGAAGTATATAAGATTTGATATTCGATCCAATATAATGAACAGAATGTCCATAACCGCCAGCAGGAAGCTGCACATCACCATAATAAAATGCAGGTGCACTATAAGCCTGTTGACCGTAACTGTTAATATACGGAATTTTCCTAATATCAATGGCAGAAAAATGCAGGTCATCTTCTAAACTGCCCGCCTGCTTGTTGAACGAAAGATAATCATCGCCAGGATTGCTTCCAACATTAAAACTTGCTTTATACATACTGCAGATTATCATTTCAAAATCAAACAGAGTTTCATTTCCATTCTTATCTTTATATGTTTTATTAAATTTCCTGAAAGCAGCATTTATAGCCTCTTCATCAACATATTGATTAGTTGCAATCTCCTTAACAAAATCAACACCGCCAAAATTTCTTGCAAGCAAAGCACCAAGCGCATAAGCATTTGCATAAACATACAAGGTTCTATCATCATCTTCTTCAACATTTGTCCAATTTGCAAAACCTAATGATGATCCCTTATTATACATTACAAGTCTGGCTTTTGGAGAACTTTCAAAATCAATTTTCATATAATCCTGAAACATATCTTCCACAGTCATTGCAAGCATTTCGGTAAACCAAGAACTTATATTAAGACCGTAAGTCACAACCTTCTGGCAGTAATTCAAAAGATGATTGTATTCATGAATTATCGTTGAATAAACAGTATCAGGATATTTCTTATAAAAATATGAATCGATATAAATAATCTGATTTTCATTTGACTGGGCAGTATTATTAAAAAGATCCAGAGGACGGAAATAACCGTAAACTCCGCCAGTCTGCTGTTCACCCGCATCCGAAAACAAATCTGCAACAACAATTGTAATCTTATCATGAGGATCTATAAACTCTGTCGAAGATTTTCCAGAATAAATATGAGAACCGCAAACACTTTCTTCAAGTGCATAAAATTTATCAAACTGTTTTCCAAGAGTTTCAAAAGTATGACTGCTGTTTTTTCCGTTAAAATCCGATTCGGTTACAAGAGACGGCACATTATTTACGAACCAGATATTGCATTTTTCACCGATATATTTGCATTCAGCAGTACTTTTATCACTTCCTTCAAGATAAAAGTCTTTTTTGTCGCCAACAGAAGCTTTTTCCTGAATTAATTCACACGGAATCGAGGCTGCACTTCGAGATAAAGAAGATTTCAATCCTTTGGAATTAAGAACTTCATTAAATTCCCTGTATTTTTTTATATCATAAGCAATCCGTTGTTTTTCATCTGCATCGGCTTCAATATAACTCTGTTCTTCACTCAATGCAGAACGATTTACAACAGGATTTCTAGCCGAAGCACCCGCAACTTTTCCAGTTACCCCTGCCGCAAACTCTTTTTTACCTTTATTTACCTTTACAAGATATACTTCACCGGTATTTTTAACAGAAATTGTCTGTACATGTTCATTTCTTGGCTCAGAAGGAGTGAATTCTATTTTCGTTATGATAACATCTTTATCAGCATCTGCATCAGGAGTATCGACATCAGGTTTTTCACCACATCCCGTAATCGACAACAAAGCAATCGGCAAAAGCAGCAGAATGCCTTTCCTAAAAAATGAATGTAAACCTCTTTTTGAACTAAAACTTCGAATAATCATCTTTCCATCCTTATTAAATCAAGAATCATGTATAAAACATAATTTCATATATGATTTATAGATAATTGTAACAGAGTTTAGAAAGTGATAGGATTAAAAATATCTTAGAATTTAAAAATTACCGACCACTCTCCACAGGAAAGATTATATTATGAAAAAAATACTTTGTATATGTTTAAGTTCAACACTTCAAAAAACAATCAGTTTTGATTCTGTAAAAATTACCGAAGTGAACCGTTCAAAAAAATACAGACTTGATGCTTCTGGAAAAGCAGTGAATTCAGCACGTATTCTAGAACAGCTTGAAAAAAACTGCGAACGAACATTCTGCCCACTCGGTACAGAAAATTACAGACTTTTCTTAAAACTTGCAGCACAAGACGGAATAAATATTGTTTACGAAAAAATTCCAGGCTTTACAAGAGAATGCTGTACCCTTCTTGATAAATCATCTGCTTCAACTACAGAACTTGTTGTTGGTGAACCTGTTTTAGAACGCACAGAAAAATTTAAAAAACTTGAAAAAAAATTGCTTTATAAAACACTGCGAAAAGAAATTGACAGAGCAGATGCAGTTCTTCTTGCAGGAAGTCGACCTGCTATTTGGAGAGATTCATTCTATCAGGAAATATGCGAATATGCCGTCAAAAATGGAAAAATATGTCTTGCAGATTTTTGCGGTGAAGATTTAAGAAACACTTTAAAAACATGCATTCCGCAAATCATAAAAATAAACGACGACGAATTTTTAAAGACATTTGCAAACGATAATGAAGAAAATCTTAAAGAGATGATAATTCAGAAAAGCCGCGAATTTAACAATATAATAATTGTAACACGCGGAAAAGATTCAACTTATGCGGCAAAGAGCGGCATTTTTTCGGAATGCCCGAGCGAAGAATTAGTTCCAGTAAACACGACTGCCTGCGGCGACAGTTTTAATGCAGGATTTTTGCACGAATATCTTGCTACAGGAGATTTAGAAAAAGCCTTAAAAAAAGGAACTTGGTGTGCGGCCCGAAACGCGGAATCTGAAATTCCAGGAGACATAAGCACTGCAAGATAAAAAGCAAAAACTCTTACTGATTTTATAGAATAATACAATAAGGAAATTATCTTATTGAAAAAATCGCATTGAGTTTTAAAATATACGCGGTTAAATAACAATCAGCTTATAAATAAAAAGCTAAATAAAATAACAACATGGAGAAAAAAATGATTCAGAAAAAACCTCTTGTAAACGATTTGTACACAGCAGACCCTTCTGCACATGTTTTTGACGGCAAAATCTATATTTATCCTTCGCACGATGAAGATGAGGATGTAGAAAACAACGACAACGGCGATCAGTACAATATGAAAGACTATCATGTCTACATGATGAAGGATGAAGAAACTCTTCCTGTAGACTGCGGATGCGTACTTAAACTTGAAGACGTAAAATGGGCAAGCAAACAGCTTTGGGCACCAGATTGTGTAGAACACAACGGCAAATATTACTTTGTTTTCCCTGCACGCGATAAAGAAGGCTTTTTCAGAATCGGTATGGCAATTGGCGACAAACCGGAAGGTCCTTTTAAGCCTGAACCTGATTACATCAAGGGAACATATTCTATAGACCCATGTCTTTTCCCTGATACAGATGGAAAATACTATCTTACATTCGGTGGAATTTGGGGCGGACAGCTTGATCAGTACAGAAACAACAAATGGAGTGCCGACAACAAAGAACCAAAAGGTGATGAACCAGCTTGTACACCAAAAATTGCGTTGATGAAAGACAATATGACTGAACTTGCAGAAGAAGTTCGTGACCTTGTAATTGTTGACGAAAACGGCAAGCCTCTTACAGGCAGTGATGAAGACCGCCGCTACTTTGAAGACCCATGGTTGTTCAAAAAAGGCGACACATACTACTTTACATATTCAACAGGAACAACACATTTCCTCTGCTATGCAACAAGCAAGAATGTTTACGGTCCATACACTTATGGTGGAAAAATCCTTACACCAGTTTTAGGATGGACTACACACCATTCAATTCTTGAATACAAAGGAAAATGGTATTTGTTCTACCATGACTGCGAACGCTCTAACGGAATCAACCAGAAGAGAAACGTAAAATTCCGCGAACTTAAATTTGATGATAAAGGCGGAATCATTACAATGGACGGTATGGAAAGATAATTTATAGGGCAGCCCCGGAACAGCCGGAAATGCCCTTAAAACATAAAAGGCAGCGTTTATTCTGACGCTGCCTTTTTTAATGCAATAAAAATAACTGTTTTGAAATATACTTCAATTCATAACATTTTTAATTATATTTGTTTATTTTTAAATCATTTTTTTAACTGTTTTAATTATTATTCAAAAAGAGGATCATTTACAATTTCAACATCGTACCATTCAGATTCTTCTTCTTCGCACAAATCCTTGAAATACTGTCTGGCAAAAACAAAAGAATTTACTTTTAACATGCAAGAATTGTTAGCACCGTTACAATCTACAATCACATCTCCAAGATTCAAAACCTTGTTTTCGTAAAGAGTAAAAGGCTTTTTTGCTGTAAAATTGATTGTTAATGAAACCTGTGAACCAGAAGTTCCTGTAACAGTAATTTTCATGCTGTCTGCAACATAGCGATGTTCAGGAATAAAATTTTTAATCATAAGAAAACCATCGCGATTAGGCTTAACATGCAAAATTTTACTTGCATCCAAATCTACAAACGTCAATTCAAGACCATCAGTTTTTCTACCCTTAAATTCAACGTCTTCAAATGGACGATAATCATGAAGATTTGCTTCAATTCTACCAATTGCAATAGCATCTCCAGATTTAACCGTTTTTGGAACACTCGAACAAGAAATTAAGAAAACTGATAATAGAGCACAAAGGAGAAAAAAACTTTTTTTCATATACTTTTTCCCACCCCTCCAAACATTCTTTTAGATAATTATAACATAGAATTCTTTAAAATGTTATAATATTCTGTTATATATCACTAAATTGATGAATTTTGATGCAATTATTACAAGATATAAGGATTTATCAAAAATATAAAACTAGTTCATACGCGCCATTTGGCTATAGGAAATTATATAAAAAAAGTCCATTCTGCTTTCGCAAAATGGACTTTGGGCCATCTAAGACTTGAACTTAGGACCAAGGGATTATGAGTCCCCTGCTCTAACCACTGAGCTAATGGCCCGAAATGT
>CAMOWQ010000035.1 GCA_946628495.1 uncultured Treponema sp.
AAAGCAGAAGCTGCAGAAAAAGATGCAGAAAAACAGCAGGAATTTGCAGATAAAAAACAGAAGGAAGCTCAGGCTGAACGAAAAGAAATTGCAAAAGATCAGTCGGCTGTTCAGAAAGAAGAAGCTGCAAAGGAAAAAATGCCGGCTGAATACGGTATTATTCTTTCTGATGCAGAAAACATGCTTTCTAGATTCGTAAAATTCAACAAGGACAACGGTGAAATAATCAAAAATTCACCTGTAAATGTCATTCGAAACAGAATTATTTACAAAACAGAATCAGGATTTATTGCAATTGCAGGAGAATCGGCTGAAAATCAGACAATTAAGCTTGTTATTCTTGATACAGACAATCTTGAAATTTCATCAGAAAGTCAGGAACAGATTGCATCAGAATCAGTTCTGGTAAAAGACGGTGATGATTTTTACTGTATTATTGATGAAGACGGAAAATATCTTCTTGCAAAATACGGTTCTGACCTTGGCCTAAAATTAAAATCAGACATTCAGGTTCTTCAGGCAACACCTGTTACCGTACTTGATTCTCAGATTGTTGTAACAGATTCAAACGGTAAAATTAAAGTACTTGATAAAAAGGATTTAAAAGCAGTATCATCAAATTAAGTAATTTTTTTCAAAATTATTAACTAATTTTAATTAAACGGACTTAATTTTATGAACAAATTATCTCTCTATGGAACTTGGAAATTATCCGGTGGAGGACATTCTTGCAATGCCTCCATTCCAGGAGATTTTCATTCTGCACTGCTGAATGCAGGAATTATTTCTGACCCGTTCTACGGCTTTAACGAAAAAGACTGTCTGTGGGTCGGAAAGACAGACTGGACAATTTCCCGTAATTTTTTCTACGACAGAAAGCAGAATCTTTCAAACAATGCACGTGCAATTCTTGAACTTACAGAAGCAGATACATTTTTTACGGTATTCATAAACGGTAAAGAATGCGGAAAAGGTCAGAATCAGTTTGCACGTTACCGTTTTGACATAACAGACGCACTTATCGACGGACAGAATGAAATAAAAATTCTTTTTGAATCAGCTGAAAAAAAATCTAACGAAATTGCAGAATCACTGCCCTATCCTGTTCCATTCATGAAATACGATGTTTATTCACCAAACAGAAACCTTGCACGAAAATGCCAGTGCAACGGCGGATGGGATTGGGGTCCGTGCATAATGGTTTCCGGACTTTATGGAAATGCCTTTATAGAAACTATTTCAGACGGTCTTTTTGAAAGCACTACAGTTTCATACAAATTTGACGAAAAACTGTCAAAATGCACAGTTTTCATCACCTGTAAATACGATTCTTTCTGCAAAAAATCAAAGGAATTTTACTTCACAATAAACGGTGACGGTATAAACGAAGGTAAAGCATGTGCAATTGCTGAACTTTCGGAAGGAATAAACACAATTAATGCAGAAATTCAAATAGACAATCCTCCTTTATGGAAAACTTCAGGCGAACTTGCCGAAGAAGGTCTTTCAGAAAACAAACTGTTCAATCTTTGCATAAGCACAACGGATTCATGCGGCTCTGAACAGAAAGATTCAAAAAAAATCTGTTTTTCAACACTAAAGTCTGTTTCGGAAAAAGACAATTCAAACGGAAAAGAAGGCCGATGCCTTTATTTTGAAAACAACGGACGAAAGATTTTTGCAAAAGGTTCAAACTGGATTCCTGCAGATTCACTGCCTTCAAGAATGACTGAAGAACGCTATACAAAACTTTTAAAGTCGGCTCAGGATGCAGGACAAAACTGTATACGAGTATGGGGCGGCGGAATCTTTGAAAAAGAGATATTTTATGAATTATGCGACAGACTTGGTCTTATAGTATGGCAGGACTGTATGTTTGCATGTTCACTTTATCCAGCAACAGAAAGTTTTACAAATGAAATTATAAATGAACTTGAATATCAGATTCCAAGACTTTCTCATCATGCATGTATAGGAATATGGTGCGGCAACAACGAAAATTTTGGTGCACTAAACTGGTTTGAAGAATCAAAAAATAATCAGATACGATATCTTTTAGATTACGACAGACTTTACAACGGGGTTATAGGCAAAGAAATAAAAAAACTTGATCCTAACAGAATTTTCTGGCCGAGTTCTCCATGTTCTGGACCAGACGACTATGGCGACAACTGGCATTCTGACAATTCTGGAGACATGCATTTCTGGAGCGTATGGCATGAACGCAAGAATTTTGAAGCATACATGTCTATTAAACCCCGCTTTGTTTCTGAATTCGGTTATGAATCATTTCCGTCCATTGAATGCATAAATTCTTTTGCAGAAGAAAAGGATTTTAATTTTACAAGCCCTGTAATGGAATATCATCAGCGTTCTCCAAGCGGAAATTCAATAATTCTTGAAAATTTCAGCCGTTATTTCCGTTTTCCACAAGGCTTTGAAAACATGATTTATCTTAGTCAGGTACAGCAGGCACTTGCAATAAAAACTGCCGTAGAATGGTGGCATTCCTTAAAGCCTCACTGTATGGGTGCATTAATATGGCAGCTGAATGACGTATGGCCGTGCCCTTCCTGGTCTTCTCTGGAATATGACGGAAAATGGAAACTTCTGCATTATGAATCAAAAAAATTCTTTGCAAACCTTAGTATTCCGACTTTCTTCAAGGATAATATTCTTAATGTATTTGCTGTTAACGATACAAAAACTTCTGTAAATGCAAAAATTAACATAAGATTTATAAAATTTGACGGAACTGAATATAAGCAGGAATTAATATTTAAACAGACTCTTGCTGCAGATTCTTCAAACGAAATATATACAGAACAAATTGCATTGGAAGATAAAGATTCGTTCTTTGTTTATGTAACGATGGAATACAACGGAAAAATCATAGACAATACAGCATTTCCAGATTTATACAAACACAGCAGAATAGAACGTTCAGAAGTAAAAATAAGCAAAATTGAAAAAGATGAAGAAACAAATGCTTTGAAAATCACGCTTAGTACTCAGAAACCTGCATTCTTTGTTTCTCTGGATGTAAAAGGAAAGATTAAAGGCCGTTTTTCGGAAAACATGTTTACCATGCTGCCAGAAAAAAACAAAGAGGTATTTTTCAATCCTGAATCTGATATGGAATTCAGTATTCAAGATTTCGAAAAATCCCTCCTGCTTTTTGATTTATCAAATATATAAACAGACTGATGTTTTATATTCCTGCCGCTATTCTTCCATTTTGTTTTCGAATCGGGAATATGCAGGAATAAATTTAATTTTAATATCACCTGTTGCACCGTTTCGCTGTTTTGCAAGAATAATAGTTGCATCCTGATCTGGAGTCTGTTCCTTAAGACGTTCCCTGTGAAGGAACATAACAACATCGGCATCCTGCTCAACAGAACCAGAACCTCTTAACTGTGCAAGGTTAGGCGGCTCACCTTCGGCAGCACGGGCTACCTGACAAAGAGCAACAATTGGAATTTCAAGTTCTCGGGCAAGCGCCTTAAGGGATTTTGAAATTTCCGAAACCTGCTCATAAACAGGTCCGCTCGGATTTTCCGTAGTAATAAGACCGATATAATCTATAAATATTATTTCAACCTTCTGATTTTTCACCATTCTTCTTGCCATCGCCTTTAAATCAAGAAGACGCATGTTCGGTGTATCAACTATATAAAGCGGACATTTATACCATCTGCCTGCTGCATTCTGAATTTTTGTAATATCATCAACACGAAGAAGGCCTGAACGTATTTTCTGCATAGGAACTCTTGCTTCCTGAGAAAGAATACGCATACCGATTGATTCGTAAGGCATTTCAAGAGAGAAAAAGCCGCATGAAATTTTCTGTTCAAGAGCAATATGCTGCATCATAGAAAGTGCAAGGGCTGTTTTACCGATAGAAGGACGTGCTCCGATAATTATAAGTTCTGATTTCTGGAATCCAGATGTATATGTATCAAGTTCTGCAAAACCGGAAGGAATTCCTGTAAAACGTGTTTTTGAATCAATACGTTTTTGAATCAACTCGAATTCTTTTACCATAATTTCCCTTGCACTGTGAACTACAGTTGTTTCGTTGCGTTCTGCAAGGTTGAAAATTTTGCTTTCTGCATTGTCAAGAAGTGCATCTGCATCTTTTGAAATATTGTATGCGGAACTTTTTAAATCCAGCGAAATATCAATTAATTCCCTTCTTGTCGCACGGTCTATTACAATTTTAGCATAATGAAGAATATTTGCTGCCGATGGAACCAAATCTGTTAATTCTGCAATATATGCAGCACCGCCTGCTTCTTCAAGTTTGCCTTCAACGCCAAGCTCATTTATAAGCGAAAGAGAATCGCCCTGTACGTTCTTTGAATATAGATTTACAAGAGCCTGATATATAAGTTTATTGCGTGAATCATAAAAACGGTCTGCTTTCAGTATAGAAACGACCTCTGCCATAGATTCCCATTTTAATAATATCGAAGAAAGGACTGCATTTTCGGCTTCAAGATTATTAGGAGGAACTTTTCCGTCAAGTAAATTATCCATATCTTTTCTCTATTTTCTTTAAGAAATATTTTCCGCGACAAAAAAAGAGCGGTACGATTAATTATACCGCTCTTTTCAAGAATTTCAATTTATTCAGAAGAAATAAACGAAGTAAAACTATTCAGCTTTATTCTCTTCTGTTTTTTCTTCAGCTGCTTTCTTTTCTTCAGCTGGTGCTGCATCTTCTTTTGTAGCAGCCTGAGCTTTTACTGCAAGCTGTACTTCTGCAACCTGTGCTTCATAAAGTTTAATTGAAATTTTGTAGTTTCCTACTGTCTTGATTGCAATACCAGCCATATCGATACGTTTTCTTTCGATATCATAACCAAGTTTTGCAAGAGTTTCAGCAACAACATGTGTTGTAACTGCACCGTAAAGTTTTCCGTTTGCTGCTGCAGGCATGAAAATTTCAACTGCATTAGCTTCGAGTTTTTCTTTAAGGCTTGCAGAATCCTTGCGTTTCTGTTCCTTTCTTGCTTCAATTTCTGCTTTTCTAGTTTCAAAATAAGCTACAGTTGCATCATTGTAAGGTACAGCAAGATTACGTGGAAGAAGGAAGTTTCTTGCATATCCGTTAGCAACGTTCTTTACGTCGCCTTCTTCACCCAAAGATTTAACATCTACATTAAGAATTACTTTCATTTTCAAGCTCCTGAAATAATAATTTTATAGCCCTTCTCGGAGTATGAGAAGCAGCTTTGATTTTAATTAGTCTGCAACAAATGGCAAGAGGCTGATTGATCTAGCTCTTTTGATTGCCTTTGCAAGTTCACGCTGATGTTTTGAACAAGTTCCTGTAATTCTGCGTGGAAGAATCTTTCCTCTTTCTGTCATATAGCGGCGCAAAGCATCTGCATCTTTATAATCAATAGCAGCTTTGTTAGCACAGAAACGGCAAACCTTCTTGCGGAAGAATGTCTTACCTTTTGTGCGTCCGTCGCGATCATCATCACGACCTTCTGTTTCAGGTGTTACATGAGCACCCTGTACTTTTTCTTCGATTTCCTGTGTATTTTCTTCAGACATAAGTTTCTCCTATGAAACAAATAAAATAATTAATTTAGAACGGAATATCTTCGTCTATTCCAGAACCGATATCACCGTAAGAATCTTCAGGTGCAGAATAACCGGCTGAATATCCGGTACTCATTGACGGAGCGCTATTTACAGGCTGAAACCTTGGTACACCCCCGTTCTGCTGGGCATAACCACCGGAAGAATTTGATTCTCCGCGTCCGCCTAAAAGCTGAACATTATTGGCAACAACCGTAACCTTACTGAATTTCTGTCCGTCTTTTTCCCACCTGTCCTGCTTGAGGTAACCTTCTACACAAATCTGCTTACCTTTTGTAAGATAAGGCTTAAGATTTTCTGCTGTTTTACCCCAAATAGTAACATCAAAATAATTTACTTCATCGACCCACTGATCGCCGTTTTTACGGCTTCTGTTTACAGCTATACTCACATTAGCTCTTGCCATTCCGTTAGAAACATATCCGAAACTTCTTTCGTCTGTGCCTAAATCTCTGGTAAGATGCCCTATAAGAACAACCTGATTAATATCTGTCATTTCAGACTCCTTATTAGTTTATAGCTTAAACAAGCAAATTATTTGATTTTTCTATTCGTCAATTTTTACGAACTGATATTTCAAAAGATTCATGTTAATTTTGAAAGTTTTTTCAATTTCAGAAATCTTTGAAGGATTAAGCTTCATAGTGTAAAGAACGAAACGTCCTTTCTTCTGTTTATTGATTTCGTAAGTGAGGTCGCGATCACCGAATGGTTTTTCTTCTGTGATTTCCGCACCGAAATTTGTGAGAACGCTTTTTAAATCTTCAGCGCCTTTTTTTGACTGTTCATCATCAAGTGGATAAATAGTCATAAGTTCATACTTTTTCATAAGTATCTCCTGAATTTATAAAAATTCGGAGGACAACAAATACAGTCCTTTGCCGACGACAAAAAAACTATAAATATGACAGAAAAATTTTTTCTGCCAATCCTCCTTATGGACAAAGGAAAATCCTCAATGGGATTTCCAAGGGGTGTTCTGTTATTATAATAATTAGTGATATTCAAGTCAATGCAACAGATTAGATTTACCAGGTAAAAAAAACTTGCAGAAATAAAGCAAAATATAATTAATTTTTACAAAATTGACGAGTTAAATCAATTTATTATTACACATTTGTTATTTTTAATGTTATACTTTATATAATGATTAAATAGAATACAAATTCTAGGAGAAAAAAAATGAAAACATTCGGTGGTTCAGTATTATTTTTGGATCGTTCAGACATTAATACTGATGAGATTATTCCAGCAAAATATCTTACAGAAAACACAAAACAGGGATTGCAGCCTTATCTTCTGGAGGATTTGAAACTGGACGGTTTTAATCCAAAAACAGACATTTCTGGAAAAAGAGTGATTATCACAAGGGAAAATTTCGGATGCGGCACTTCAAGAGAACATGCGCCATGGGCATTGGAAGTAAACGGAATTTACACTGTAATTGCTCCAAATTATGCAAAGGTTTTCCGTCAGAATATGTTCACCTGCGGTCTCCTTCCTATTGAAATTGATAAAAAATCTATTGCAGATATGTTCCATACATTCGCAGACAAAGACACAGAATGTAAAGTCGTTATTAATGATGACGGAACTGCAAAAGTAAAATTGATTGCAGGCTCTCTTTCAAAAAGCTATCCGTTCAAACTGGACGATGCAGAAAAAGCACTTCTTGAAAAAGAAAACTGGCCTGGATTCTCAGAAAGCAAATATTAATCAAAAGAAAATTTCAGTCAAAAACGATTGAAATTAATAAAAGGCTGTTTTTTAAGTCTGAAAAGATTTTAAAAAACAGCTTTTTTTTATGCTCATCTTATTCTTATATCTGTTAATACAACCTGATCACCAGACAAAGCAACATAAACATCTCGGCGGCCGTCTTTTACCGTTGTCGTATTCTGAATAAAAATTCCCTTGTTATGAGTCTTTACAGTTACTTCATTGCCCTTTCTTATAAAATCTATCTGGCACTCATAACCGTTTCTATTCTGATTTTCCCATTCTTCCCAATCAGAAAAAGTTTCTGTTTTATTCATAAGGAAGTTATTCTCTGCATATTCATTTGAACCGTTATCTTCACCGTCAAACTTTATTAACGCATATTCATGATAATTCTGTCCATACATCTGTCCGTCATCAGAACTATAAAGAATAATATAAGGACAATGCCAGACAAGATTTGCATCAGGAAGACTCTGGGTATGAAGATAAACTTTCATATTATCATTTACACGAATTCCTTTTGTAAACGCACATAAAGGTTTTACAATCTGAACGTTCGGTATATCTGATTCAATTCTTTCAATATAATTTATTTTTTCAGCAATACGGGGAATATCATTATCAGAAATTTCCTGCTGTTTTGTTTTTACTTCAATATTTTTTATATATATATTCTCGCCTGTAATTCCTATGTATGCAGATTTTGATTCGCTCTGCAAAGCAATAATAACGTCAAAAGATTTTTGTGCCCCCTGCATTTTTAACAGGATATGATCTCCAAAACGGCATGCGGAAATCTTACAGCAATAAGCATTATCATTTTCTAAAGAAAGGTCGTTTTCAGAATTTTCAATAACATTACGAACTTCCATATTCCTGACATTCGACGAAATTACATGAGAATCAAACCATATTTCTCCGTATTCAAGATATTTATGAGAATCTATTGTTTCCTGCGTTATCTGTACATAACCGTCCGAAGAATCAAACAGAATGATTGAAGGCGAAGAGAAAGCATTTTTATTTTCCTGCGGAATAAATGGAGAACAGTCGAATGTTATTTCCGTAACAAAATGAGTTATTTCAATTCCAGAACTGATTTGTTCCCGATATTCAGCGCATATAAGTTCACTTTCCATTTTCTTGTCTGAATTGTCAAACTTTCCGCTTAAAGTACCTTTATCAAGAAGTTTTACGGCAAGCATTGCAAAATTAGAATCGTATTTTCTTCCGGATTCACGAATAAGATAATCGCGCAGATAAAAAGCTGGAATTGACGCATCATTAATCATGGAAACATAATCTTTTGCAACATTTATGATTCTTGCATATTCAGGCATCGTTTCATCACAATTTTTACCTATAAAAGCTGCGGTTTCGCTTAAATACGGATATTCTTTTATGCAGGAAAGAACATCATAACCTGCAGGATAAAGCATGGCTGCATAATACACTTCACTGCAAACTTTTTCGCTTTTACATGCCATTCGCGCAATTTCCCTTGCGGTTTCTGCAACCTCTCCATTATTGTTCTGTAATTTTGAAAAAGCTGCAACGGCCTGATCAAAAATAATCTTAAGGTTTTTCTGTTCGTTCCTGACTGCCTGAATTTTTATTTTATATGCTTTTTCTACAGCTTCATTTACATCAAGATAATTAAAGAAATACAGGAATATAGAAACCAGAACCATAGCCATATTTACAATTGAAATTCCGTATGCAAAAATCTGAATTATTCCCGTTAAAATAGGTGCGAATATATACAAAGTAAGCGCAATATATATAAAATGGCTGAAACATTTTCTATATTTTACAATTACCGTGTATTGAATCAGCGGACAGAAAACAGGAACAACATAACAGAACAGAAAACCAGGTCCTCGATGATACATATTGGATGAATCAAAATAATAATAAAAACCGGTAAAAGCCGAAATAATTACAAAAAGCATTCCTACTGCAGAAACAAGACTTGTAAAATTCAATCTGCGGGGAATTGTAACCTGTCTGCCTTCATTTTTAAGTAAATCTACAAGATAGTTATTAAACATAAAAACAACGGCACTTGTAAGAAAAAACACCATAAAATTCGAAACACGAACCATTATATAGCCGGTAGAACCTTGAACTCCCGAATAAATATATGCAAGCCGGTCAAAAAAAAGCAGAAAGGCTGCAGTAACTTCAAGAGATACCAGAATCCATTTTCGACGCTTAGAAAGATATTTTGTAAAAAGAAGAAGGATTGTCATTGTTGCACAGGCGGCACAAAGACAAAGCATTATATTCAACTGATGATTTCTTATAATTTCAAACATTCAAAACTCCTAGGATTCATCATTCTGATTCAGTTTTTCAAGTTTCTGCTTGAATGCCGTATATTCAGCCAGCAATTTATCAGTATTTGCGGCAACAAAAATCTTATCTTCATGCTTAAGTGCAGTTTCCATTCTGGAGGAAAAATCATAAAGTGCTGAGGCTCCGATTATTCTCGCAGAATTTCTGATAATACCGTTTCTGAGCCTGTAAACATTATAATCCCCATTTAAATATGCATTATCGATAACACGTGCATTTTCGCTTATTGTATCAAGAAATAGTTTTAAGCTGAAAAGATAACCTCCAATTCCACCGGAATTCTTTATGCCTTCTTCAACACAAAGGCCTTCCGTATCATAAAGCCAGCGCATATTTTCAGGAATTTCCTCTAAATCAGGAAAAAAAGTATTTTTGTCAGGAAGTTCCATCATTTCCTCTGGAAGATTACGCATAATTGTTCTTTCAAGTAAATCAGGATCAAACGGAACGGAAAGAGAACCTGCAAATCCTTTTGATTTATATAAATCTTCATCTTCCGAAGAATTTTCCATAAAAAGATATACAGGAATTTTATTATTGATTTCTTTCATTTTAAAAATAAAGTCATCGATTAAACTTTCATCGTTTTCAAAAAGCATCAGATCAATAAATGCAACATTATACGAATTTCCGCTGAGTTTTTCGATAAATTCCTGCCTGCTTACAGCCTTTGTAACAAAAACCTTAGTTGCCTTTAACAGATTATCCAGCACATTAAGATTAACCGCATTTTCACTGGCAACAAGAATATCGGCATCAGGAGCAATGAACTGCGGAATATAAGGACCTCTTGTAATTATATCTTCCTGTTCCGTAAATTCTCCCATCGGAGTCTTATCTATAATTTTTTGAGTCAGGGTAAAGATGAATTCAGAACCTTTTCCCAGCTCACTTCTGCAAACAAGAACGCCGCCCATTAATTCTGCAAATTTTCTGGAAATATCAAGTCCAAGCCCGGTCTTTAAATGATAGTCAGTATTTTTTTTCTCGTATGAACCGTATACATCAAAAAGCGATTCTATAATTTCCGGCTTGATACCTATTCCCGTATCTTTTACGCGGATACATAAGTCGCATACATCGTTGGTACGGTTTTCCATGGAAATAAACAATTCAAAGCCACCCTGCTCCGTATATTTTACAGCATTTGAAAGAAGGTTATGTAGAATCTGCTTTATTTTTCCAACATCTCCGTACAGTCTGCTTGGAATCATTTTATCTATTGAAACTGTAAATTTTAGTTCCTTTTCGATACTTCTAATACGGACAGGCACAATAACGGAACGCAAAAAATCCTGAACACAATATTCACTTTCGGAAAGAACAAGTTTTCCAGATTCGATACGCGTCATTTCAAGAAGATCATTTATAAGGTTTAAGAGGGAATCGGACGCTCGTTTTATGTTTAATCCGTAGTTCATTATTGAAAGGAAATAGCTGTTCGGAACGTCATTTGCATTTTCCCTAAGAAGCATTTCGTTCATGCACATTATTGTGTTAATAGGAGTTATGATTTCCTGTGATATATTTGAAAGAAAGCGTGTTTTTGTCTTGTTTGCACGTTCCGCTTCTTCTTTTGCAGACTGAATTTGTCTGTACTGTCTGCTTATGACTGTTGAACTCATAAAACGCCATACTGCAAAACCAACGACAATTATTAAAACAAGAATGAAAAGTATTCTTGTTACGAATAATTCTGTAATTCTAGGCTTTTTCGTAATTTTATAAACGTTTTCGACATAAATACCGTTTCTGGTATTATTTAAAATCTGAACATGAAGTTTATAGTTTCCATAAGAAAGCTGTGAATATTCAAGAGTCAGAGGCATATCTCTTCTTACAGTAATGCCGTCATCCTTTGCGCCTTCCAAAAACAGATGAACGAACGGATTTGCCATTGTATAATCCATTACAGATGCAGTAAGTTTTACCCTGTCTTTTGTAGGTGGCAGAATATATACACCGTTTTCATCTGGATGAATTTTCTGGCTTCCGCAATAAATTGAATTAACGGAAGTTTTTGGCTGGACAGTCTGTTCAAGATAACCATTAACGTTAACGCAAGAAACACCTTCCCTGCAGCATATATAAAGATTGCCTTCATTATCAATTGAAGAATTTGAATTGCTTGTTACCGTACTCGGAAGTCCGTTTGCAACTGTATAAAGGCTGTATTCCTTTACCTGATTCAGCAGCATAGATTCGGCTGACACGCTGTAAATGCCGCTTGAAGCAAGAACCCATAAATCATTGTCTTGCGTAAAATAAACGTCATAGTTGTTGTTATAAGGAAACGATGTTACATTTACAATAATTCCATTCCTCATATATTGAATTGAATTTGATGTTACAATCCAGATTACGCCATGCCTTTTATCTTCTTTAATGCGAAGTATTACGTCGCTGGTAAGGCCTTCCTCTCGTCCGTACCTTTGAAAAACAGAACCATTTATTGAATATATGCCGTCGCCGTCACTGCCGATAAGGATTTTTCCATCATAAGTTTCTTCGACAGTAAGAAAAATCGTATTTTTTATGACTTCATTCTTTCCGATTGTTTTTACAACCTGCATATTTTTTAGTACAGAAAAACCGTCATTAGTACCGCAAAGAATAGAACCGTCTTTCGAAACTTTTATTACCCTTATTCTGTTATCAGCCATTCCGTCAGAAGTTGTAAATGATGAAATTTTTCCGTCTGGCGTCTGACAGACAAGACCTTTTCCGTTAGTAAAAGTTCCAATCCAAATATTCTTATTATTATCTTCCGAAATGCATCTTATACGGGAATCTGCAATATAATCAGTAAGGGCATTTTTTATCTGACGTCTATCCTTATCCACAATAAACAGGCCTTTTTCAGTTCCTATATAAAGCATACCGTTATGAAGGCAGGTTGCATTTACTGTATCAACCGGCAGGGCAGCTTGTTCTGTAATGTTTACAAAATTATTTGCAACAATTTTCATTACCCCCTGCGTTGAAGAACAGCACCAGATGTTTCCCTGATAATCCGAAGTCAGCATTTCAATTGAACTGTTCATAGGCAGGTTTTTAACAAGATGCAGTTTATTATTTAAATCAAGATATCCTATCTGACTTTTTGAACAGACCCAAATTCGTGAACAGTCATAAGAAATCCATTGAACGGTTTTTATAGGTGAAATATCAATTTTTTTTAACTGTGCACAATTTTTTCCGAATGCCCCGTAATATATAAAACCGTCTTCCGCACAAAGATAAACATTTCCAGGATTTACCGGATCAGCAAGGATTGAAGTTATTCTTTCCATTCCAAGTTCGGAACTTGTATAAAGTTCGGCAATATTCCTGTCCTTTATTTTGAACACAATGCCGTTTGTAGTCTGACCATAAATAGTACCGGCAGAATCACAATCAAGCTTTAAAATTCTTTCTTTATCAAGAACCGGATTTGAAACGGTATATATAAGACCGTTTTCCTTTATAAAAGCAAGCCCTGAAGTTGTAGCGACAAAAATGTTTCCGTTTTTATCTTCCGCAAAATGCCTTATTGATGAAGACGGAAGTCCGTCCTTATATGTATAGTGTCTGGTATTTTCGCCGTCAATTACAACTACACCGTTATCGTTTGTTCCAACCCATATACGGTTAAGACTGTCTTCGAAAAATGCACGTCCGCTTGTAAGCCCCGTAGATGTTGGAAGCTGTTCAAAATTACTTCCGTCATAACGAACAACACCATTATAACTGCAAAGCCATACAAATCCGTTTCTTGAACCTAAAATATAATTGGCATCGGAAGTAAGAAGTCCGTTTGTTGCATTATAAATTTTACAGGAATAGCCTATATTTTCAATCTGTTTTGTAACGGCATAGCCTCCGCCCTGCGCAGAAACGCTCTCTGCAGCAATAAAAAGAATGAAAAACAAAATATATTTTTTGCAAAAAGAATTAATCTTATTAAAAGGCAAATTATTCAGCAAAACAGCCTCCATCAGTCAGCGGAACCGCTTATTTCAGAGTTGTATTTTTTTAGAACTTTCTTTACTTCACTAATAGAATCCATAAACACTTCAACACATTTTGGATCAAACTGAGTGCCGCTTCCTTCCTGTATTATTGCAAGTGCTTTTTCAAGAGGAAAAGCAGGTTTATAGACACGTGGAGATGCAAGTGCATCAAAAACATCTGCAACTGCCATAATTCTTGCAGAAAGAGGAATTACTTCTCCATGAAGTCCTTCCGGATATCCCTTTCCGTCCCAGCGTTCGTGATGATATGCCGCCATATTGCGGGCTTCCTTTAAATAACTTTCGCCCTGAACAGAAGCAATAGCCTTTTCCAGAATTTCTTTTCCCGCTGTAGTATGAGTTTTCATAATTGCAAACTCTTCATCTGTAAGTTTTCCAGGTTTATTAAGAACACTGTCCGAAATATTGATTTTTCCGACATCATGAAGCGGTGCAGAACGTACAACATCCGACATAAATTTTGCAGTTATTCTCTGCGGGTAATAACCTTTTTTCTTCAGACCTTCGACAATTATTTTTACATAAGCCGAAGTTTTCTGAACGTGAGCACCTGTATCAGAATCGCGGTTTTCTACCATATCGGCCATTGTTATAATAAGTCCGTCCTGCATCTTTAACGTAGATTCCGAAAGACGCCTGATATCCCTGATTTGTCCGGACTGAGAAAGCGTCATGCGGCAGATTGCATCATACAGTTTTTGAATTTCATCTCCGCTGTTTATATTAAGAGAACGAATACGCCTTACATTTTCTTCAAGTTCTTTCTGATTTTCCGATGAATCCGAAAACATATCAACACAGGCAGCAATTGCACTGATAGGATAAGACACGCTGTTTCCGACATTCCATATTGTAAAAGCGACAATAACAACAAAAAATCCTGCCATAATGAACAGAACCTTTACGATAAAAGTTCCCATATATCCGGCAATATATTCCATGGAAACATCTGCACCTACATAGCAGACACATTTTCCATTTTTATCTGTAACAGGATAATAAACGGTAAGCAGCCAGCCGAAAAAGTTATTCGATACAACTGGCTCAATTTCCTTTCCTTCCAGCAAAGCCTGAATATAAGGAAGGAATTCTTTGTCAAAAGGAACAAGTTCTCCCGACTGGTAAGGAACGTTATCTGTGTCAAAAATAAAGCGACAGCCGTTTTCCTCTATTCGCAGAACGTAAAGATATGAAACATCCATAAAACTTGTCTGAATCTTCTTTAAATGCTCATAAGTTTCATTATAGCCAGGAACATTATTTCCATACTTTATATAGTCATCAATTTTGTCAGGCTCTATATAATCTGCAGCAATCCTTACACAATTCCATGCATTTTGAGTTTTCTGTTCTTTTGTAGTATCAAAATAAATTCTTAGTGCAATGGAGCCTGTCATTATTACAAGTATTACGGAAGACATTATAACGGTAAGAGTGATTTTTTCATGAAGCGGATGCTTCATTTTTTCCTGATTATCACTGATATATTGCCGTGCCGTATCCGAAATAATACGTCTGTTCCAGGAATCTGCCTCGAACGACTCAAGGAAAGACTTTGGAATAAATGACAATAACAGCTTTATTATGATTGTTATAAAACCATACTGTATGAAATATAGAGAAAAATTTGTAAAGCACAGTGAAAGTATATAAGGCAGCGACGATGCAGATGAAAATGCATTTGCGTTTCTGGCTACAAGAAATGAATCCTGCTGTCCGTAAAGTACATATTGAAGAAAACTAACGGATACAGATGTTATAAACGTCATAATCAGAATGCTTGCAAGCATCATCCTGATTTTCTTTAAATAATTCTTTCTTACAAATACAACCGATACAACTGCAATAACTATATTGAAAAAAGAAAGATAAATGGCAGGCCAGTAAAAAAATGCACACAAAACGCTTGTTGCAAGAGCCGTACAGATAGCAGGAAAAAGAAAACCGCATACCGCGGCAACAAGCACAGTTCCAAAAGCATCAAAATACAGTGGAAGCCCAAGCCTATACGCTATGTAGGACAGTACAACATTTATGAAAATCCCGCAAAATGACAGGAGAATCCGTCGTGTACGGGTTTTTATTTTTCCAGAACCAGCTTTTTCTTGAGCTTTCAAATTATTTCTCATAACAATCTGTTTATATTATAAACCCAAGAGTGAAATCTACAAAGAAAAAGTTTGTTCTGACAAAACTGCTAAAAAAAACTTTCAGTTCGAGTAAACTTCGTTTAAACTAAGCCACGCTCAAACTAGGCCTCGATTAAACCTTTTTCTGAAAGTTTATCAAGAATAATTTTTACAATTTCTTCCGGTGTTTTTTCGTTTACATCAATGATGATATCGCAGAAAGCATAATCATTGTTGTCGATTCCGTAGAATTCCTTGTAGCGGCGGGTATCTTCGCTGTCGCGCATGGCTGTAAAATCTTTTATCTGCTGCAAATCTCCGCCTTCGCGGTTGAATACACGGAGGGCACGGGTGTCGTCACTGGCAAGAAGATAAACCTTAAGATCAGCTTCCTTAAGCATCCATACGGCAAGGCGGCTTCCAAGAACACAAGGTTCTGCAAGGGCAAGTTCCACCTGATGCTTGTCTACGTATTTATCGTAAGAATCATCTGTTTTTGCAGCTTCTATAACTTCCGGCAAAGTCATGCCTTTTTCTGCGGCAAGCTGACGGAAAGTATAATTAATCAATGTAACGCCAAGAGTTTTAGCAAGCATTCCGCTCACAGTTGTATTTCCGCAACCAGATTTTCCGCTGATTGCAACGCGAATGTCTTTGTTCAGTTTCATATTTCAATCCTTTTGTTTGATTTTATTTTATATCAGCGATTCATTCAAGAATAATTGTACACAACGCCTTTTTAATGTTATTATTTATACATGAAATTAAATATGAAATTAAAAAAGATTCTTACAATATCACTTTCAATTTTTATCTGTTTTAACTGTTTTGGAAACGATGCGTTTATCTATGTTGGCGGCGGAAGCGTCATTCCAATTGATTCCCCTCTTTCTTCTTCAAATGAATCTATTTCGATGAAAAACGAAGTTATAAAGATTGATTTGCAGAAAGATTTTTATCATGTTCATGTTGATTTTGAATTTTATAATGAAGGCAAATCGCAGTCTGTAAATGTCGGATTCCCGCAGTGGCACTACGGAACTATGGAACAAAAAGATTTCAGGAATTTTTCGACGACTGTAAACGGAAAAAAGGTTGATTTTGAAATTATTCAGGACGGAAACAAAACGCCTGCTCATCAGAATGACCGCATTTCCCAGTGGTTTGTGCGAAAAATAGATTTTCCTTCCCAAAAAACAACGCGTACTTCAATTGATTATGAATGTGAGTATGGACACGCCGGCTACTGGAAAAGCGTAGAATATCTTTTTGGAACTGGACGTACATGGAAAAATCCGATTTCCTCACAGACAATAGAAATTACAAATAATCTTGGCGCAGATTCAATTATAAATGCAGAGAGAACATTCTTTATAGAAAGCGATAAATACAACCGTGCAGATTCATGTGCCGAAATCACAAATAAGAACGGAAAAATCATCATAAAAAGAAATGATGTTTCGCCTGATTTTTTTGATGAATTTTTATTCGAAATAAAACACAACTATTATTATGACTGGCCGGAAGATTTTCTGTCTGAAGAAAATTTTACTCTTGCAAACAAACGCCTTACTCATAAGGAATTAGTTTATTTTACGGATGAACAGCTCCGTTTTACGCGCAACGCTATTTTTGCAAGGCACGGAAACATTTTTTCTTCTGCTGATTTAAAAAAATATTTTTCATCTTTATCCTGGTACAAGCCAACTCATAAGGTTGAACTTTCAGAACTTACACAGATTGAAGCTGAAAACGTAAAGGCAATTCAGGAAGAAGAAAAATCTAGAAAATAACAGATTACATGAGATTCTTTGCGGAAAATGAGTGCATAAAGCATCATAAATTCTACTCATTTTCCGTAGAATTCTACCTAAACAATATAAAATTCTACTCAAAATTACAAATTTCTACCAAAATCAACGTAGAGTCGGGTGACAGCAGGCATTTTTTACACTAATAATTAATTTGTAAGACAGGTTAGCGCTGGGAGCACCTGCAGGGCAGCCGACCGCAACGAAGTGAGGACGGTGAGCGTTTAGCGAAGTGCGGACATAGCGACCCGAAGGGAGGCGGAGCCGACCGGAGGGGAACCTCAAACAAAATCTATAGCCCGATAGCGGACTTTCACAGGAGAAGCAAATGGATGCACAAAAAACCGGAAAACTGATTAATTATTTAAGGACTAAAAAGGCTTTAACGCAGAAGGAACTTGCAGAAAAAATCAATGTTAGCGATAAAGCTGTGAGTAAATGGGAACGCGGAGACGGATGTCCTGATGTTGCAATTTTACCGAATCTGGCGGCGGTTCTGGAAACTGATGTAGATTCTCTTTTGTGCGGTGAAATTAAACGCAAGGTTTTGTCCGAAGAAGAAATGCTGAAACTCCGGGATGAAATGAACAGGCAGGAACAGGTAAAAATGGACAAGCAGTTTTTAAAAAATCCTGATGTCCGTATTAAATATTATGATTTCAGGCGGCCGGACAAATTCAGTAAATACGAACTTAGAAAAATCTGTAATATTTTTGAAGTTCTCTGCGAAAAATTACGGACTGAACTTACAGGAAACCGCACCGATTTACTTGGAATAAATATTTGCAGCGTTGACCAGCTTACAAACGAGGAATTTATACGCACAGTTCCACAGCGTACGTTTTTTTATTCGTATAATTACAATAAACCGGGCTTTGCAGTTCAGGTTGATCCGCTGATCGGAAAGCTTCTGTTAAAACAGGATTGCAAGAAATTCCCGGAACTTACACAGATTGATGCGGAATGCCTTTACATTGCTTATATCAAACAGTTTGTTCAGATGATGCAGAAGGAACTTTATCTTAACACCGAGCAGTCCATTTCTTATCAGGATTTTGAACTTTCTCTTGAAAGAAACACTCTTCTGCCCTGGACGACAGGCGAAAAACCGAATGAAATGTGCATGCTTGTTACGCTCGAAATAAAAACTGATTCTGGAAGCGGAATGCTGAACATTCAGTTTAATTACTGCTACATCGGTGAATTCTGCAAAAAGCTCGGGCTTTTTGGTAAGGACGGACCACGCATTCAGTCTTTAATGGATATTAAGACAAAACCTGTTGAAAATAATATGTTCGTTGAGTTCGGGCGTTTTTTTTCTGATTCAGTTGATTTTGAGCCCGGAAAAATCCTTTTGACACAGAAAAAATTTGGCGAACCTTTGAATGTAATTGTGGAAAATGAAGTCCGTTTTGGCGGAGAAGCTGTTATTGTGGGCGAAAACTGGGGCGTTCGTATCTGCAGGCAAAAACAGGACGGTTTTATCCGTTATGATGAAGAACAGTACATTGCGTTAAGGCTTGGGTCCCGTCATATTGAAAAAGAAGATTTAGAGAAAATTCAGGAAGGCACAATTCTTGAACTTGATGATATTTGCGGCGACCCGATTTATATTATAAAAGACGGAAAATGTGTTGCCCGCGCCGAAGTTGTTATTGTTGATGACTTTTATGGGGTAAGGATTCTTGAATAAAATATAGGAGGGGAAAGCCTTCCCCTAACTCGCACTTTGTTGCTCGTTACCCCTTCTAACGGGGGCCAGCCCCCGTAACGCCCCTATCGGCAAGCAAAGTTGCTTACTCTACATTTTTACTCTGTTCGCGTATGTTTTCAAGACTGTCTTTTGCGGTAATTACCATGGCGCCGACTTCTGCAAACTGATTTTTACTGCCGATTGTGTTGATTTCGCGGTTCATTTCCTGGCAGATAAAGTCAATTTTTTTACCCGGAGCCGGATTTTTTGCAAGTTCATCGCGCATTGCGGCAATATGGCTGTTCAGGCGCACAATTTCTTCGTTAATTGTGTATTTTACTAGCATTGCGGCTGTTTCTGTCATGATGCGGTTTTCGTCGGCTTTATCTTCAAGAAGCTCCCGGAACTTTGTTGTAATCTGTTCTTTGAACATTGCTTCCATTTTTGGCTGCCATTCTGTAAAAAATTTTGCACACTCTGCTAATTTTTCAAGCTTCTGTTCCAAATCACGCTTCATATTCTCGCCTTCGCGCTCTCGGTCTGCATTGAATTTTGCAAGCGCAGCGTCAAATACCGGCTCAATCATCGCTTTATATTTATCTACATCGTATTTTTTGTTTACGTTCAGAACACCAGGCTGGCTTATAATAAGTCCAAGAGAAACGTCATCTGCAAAGCCTGTTGCTTCTGCAATTTTCTTGATTGCATTCATATATGCAACGGCGGCTGTTGTATCGGCGGTAACTTCCGTGTCGCTTTCAAGTTCACGCACGCGGATATAAACATCAACCTTGCCGCGCAGCACTTTTTCTGTGATTTTTGTTCGGAAATAACTTTCCAGCGGATTTAGATATGGCGGAAGATTGATTGTTAAATCTAAAAAGCGTGAGTTTACAGATTTTATTTCTACAGAAACGGTTGCAGTTTCCAGAGATTTTTCTTCGTAGGCATAGCCTGTCATTGATGTCATATTATTTATTCTCCAAAATTTTAGTACCTAGTTTCCAGTTATCTCCGGCGCCCATTGTTATAAAAAGGTAACCGTCTGGAAAAGTTTTAGTATCATCCTCACCTGAATCAGGATTCAAAAGTTCATTTACAAAATTCAAGGCATCTTCTGCTTCTTCATAATAGCTCATGCAGTTTTCATCTTTTCCGCACGCTTTCCAGTGTTTTTTTGTTTCTTCAAACAATGTTTTTCCAGTTATGCTAAAGTCTTCAGGTTTTTCGCGTGCTGAGGAATAGATTTTATTTAAAATAAGAAAATCGGCACTGTCAAAACACTTAGAAAATTCCGGAAGCAAGGCCTGAGTTCGTGAATAAGTGTGGCTCATAAAATCTATGATGATTTTGCGGCCTTTGTAAAATTCGCGGTAACCTTCAAGCGTTGTTTTTACAGCCGTAGGATGATGACCATAATCGTCTAAAACAATTACATCTGCTCCACTTTTATTTTTAAAGCGCCCTACTATTTCGCTGCGGCGTTTTCCGCCACTAAAATTCAAAAGCCCGCGTTTAATATTTTCGTAATATTCAAGAGGATTTTTACCTGCAGTAACAAGAAGCCGGCACACAAGAGCAACTGCAGCAGCCGCATCCAAAACTTCGTGACGGCCAGGCATAGAAAGAGCAAATTCTTCTTTACCAGCCTTCGCAAAAAGTGCAAGAGAAAAATTATTGCGTTCGTTTTCAACCATGCCAAAAGTTACTGTAAAATCACCTGCTTCTTTTTCGCCATACGGAATCATTATTATGTCAGCTCGTTTTTCACGTACAAGGCGCACTGTATCACAAGCCCCTTTATCATCAGCGCAATAAATTACTTCGCCGCCTTCCGGGAGTTTACAAAGATAATCAATAAATGCCTGACGGATATCTTCGTAAGTCGGATAATAATCTTCGTGGTCTGGTTCAACAGATGTAAGAATGATTTTCTGCGGGCAAAAACTCATAAAATGCCGCTGGTATTCACAGGTTTCGGCAACAAAGATACTGCGGTCATTAAGCTTGTCGAAATGACTTTTTTCTACCATAGAGGTGTTTTCTACAGGCTCAACCACCGTCGGCGACGTATACGTACACGTTCCGCCAAAAGAATTAATCACACTGCCCGCCAGCACCTGGCTCGGCAAATCAATTT
>CAMOWQ010000036.1 GCA_946628495.1 uncultured Treponema sp.
TAAAGACTTGCAAGACTTTCCTCCACAAGCTCAAGCCGCTGTGTAAGCTGTGCTATGGTCTTTTCCAGACGAACCTTTTCTTTTTCCAGTTTAGATTTTGGATCATCATTACGCTGTTTTGCCGACTGAGCCTTCATAAGCTCGCGAACAGTTGCTGGTGATTTCCCACCGGAAAGGAATTCCTGTTCCACAGCCTGTCGTTCATCCTTCTTTTTTACGCTTGCAACAACTTTCATATTGTCAAAACCGATTGAAGGATTAACTTCAACAGAACTAACTTTTCTTAAATCTTTTGCAGTATTACGGGGCAGACACAAAACCCTGTCAATATAATCTTCGTAACGGATTTCTGCCTGCATGCATAATTCGTATGCACGGGAAAGTTTTTTACCGAATTCAAGCATAAGCTCACCGTTCTTTGCAAGAAAATTAGTCTTAATATCTTCGGTAAGAGCTTTAAGTTCTTCGTTAGATTCCCACCCGATTGAATAATACCCTTTCTTTTCGGCAATTTCTATAAGCTCACCGAATTTTGCCCAGAATTCCTGAGTATGTACACGGCACATTTTTCCATAAGCAGGGTCATTTTCCTGTTTTGAAATTGTCATAAGATGATGCGTATATTCATGAACAGCCGTATACACAAGCTGATTATCATTCTTAAAATTCTGGTTATGAAGAAAAATCTCATGAGTATCAGGCTTATAAAAACCATTAACCCTTTTACTTTCTTTTCCTGTCTGTGTTACCGAAAAATCGATTTCGCAGTTTTCAATATCCATTAAAATTTCTTTTATACGTTCGTTTGTCATTTCCCCTCTAAAGCTCCCATTGCATTTAAAATCAACGCACCTGCTACGGTTGCAGCCGTTTCTGTACGCATTATTCTCTCTCCCATTCCGCAGAGTATATATCCATGTCTTTCAAGCATATCACGTTCTCTGTCCGTCCAGCCCCTTTCACTGCCTATTGCCGCAACTGCACATTCAAAGCCTCTTGCATTTAACAGCGCTTCGGACAAACTTACAGAAGGCCTTACATTATCAAGACCAAGCTTTACCGTGGTACATTCCGTGCCATCAGTTTTTTCCAGTGATTCAAGGCATTCCGTCAAAGTCTGATGCATGAACAGCTCCGGCACATGCGTACTGCCGGCCTGCACCGTTCCGTCAAGAAGCATTTTATATGCAGAACCGCGTTCAACAAGATTTGACTTCATATAAGATTTTTCGCCAAGCTCTGTTCCCGTAAGATGCACTTCTTTTACACCAAGTGCTGCAATATCGCGAAGCAGTCTTTTTAGCTGAATAGGCCGCGGAAAACCAATAATCATTATGCAGTTTTCAAGAGGTTTTCCGTTGCCAGTTTCTGTAAATTCAAAATATACTGCATCGGAAATCTCTGTTATAACAGCCGTACCCGATTTTCCGCCTATAATTCCGGCCGTAAATGATTCACCTTTTTTTTTATGAAGCACTTTTATCAAATGCTCTGCCCTTTCATCTTTAAGGGCAAGCGGCATATTAATTTCCCGCTGCTCAAACAAACATATATTCATTCTACCACTTCCTGCTAATTAAGCAGACTGATTTTTTTGAGCATTTTAGTAAGTTCAGCTTTTTCTATCAAATCAATTGGGCGTCCTTCAACATATTTATGCGAACTATCCGAAAATTCACCCATAGTAATACAATAACCGGAATCACTCTTTGTATCACGAAGTTTTGCATGAAATTCACGTACATAAATGTCTCCGATAACCGAAGTCGTTCTGTAAAAACGGAATAATTCCTTTGCCTCAACCTTGCTGTTCTGAACAAAGCAGAGAACTTCAACAAATTCATTGCTTACCGAAATATCATCAATCTTTACAATGCTTTTTGAATGATAAGAGGCTATAAGCTTACGGCACAATGCAACAAAATCACTGCTGCCCGAAAGAAGATAAATCTGAAGATTTTTATTCTGATTAAGTTCTGAATATCGGGTTACAAGAGATTCGACATCTTTATAGCCAGGATTTACCGCATAAATCTGTTTAAGATAAACCAATCCTTTTTCGATGTCGTTCATAGCAATATAATCAGTACCGCATCTGTATCTTATCTGAGTCATAATCTGATCAGGCACTTCTGGAAGTTTCATTCCTATTTCGTAATCCTGAATTGCTGCCTTAAAATTCTTAACGCGTTCATTCAGTTTTCCTGATTCAAGACAAGCCTGCGGACCATAAATTGGATCAGGTCTAAGGTGAGTAAAGAATTTTAAGGCCTTATCGCCCATGCCAACTTCGGTCATAGCAACTGCCATATTAAAAAGAATTTCCTTATTTCCCGGATTAAGATCCAATGCCTGTTTTAAGAAAGGAAGACAATCCCTGTATTTCTGTGCCTTAAAAAGACTTTCGCCAAGAAGGAGTACAACTTCAGGGTTTTCTGGAGAAAGTGTACGGCATTTCTTAAAACAAATTGCCGCCTTATCAAGAACATCACGCTGCAAGAACGACTTTCCAAGATAAAAGTTAGTATCAAAATTATTCGGATCCTTTTTACCAGAAAGCATAAATGCATTTATTGCCTCGTCGTATTTATCAAGATTAAAATAGGCAATTCCCATATTTCTTGACATTTCGGCCTGATTAAGCTCTACATGAACGGCAGTGAGGTCATAGAGAGTCTTATAAATATCTGCAACTTTTTCCCAATTTCCATCCTCTTTGTAAATTTCACCCAAAGTCCGTAATGCATCTACATTATGAGGATCATGTGAAAGTTTCTTTTCCGCCTCTTTTATAACAGCAGATTTACCTTTACGTTGTACAGGCGTTTTTTTGCCTTCGCCTTTTTTTTCTTTCAGACCTTTCAGAAAGAAAATCATTATGAATAAAATGGCAAATACAATTACAATTATAAGAAAAGTAATTATCATCTCTATGACATCCCGTTCGTAATTTTATTGTTTATTTGCTGCAAGCTTCTCTTTTACCATAAGACCAATGCGTTCCATTGCAAGTTTTATCTTATTGATGTCAGTTGCATAGCAGCATCTTATAAATCCTTCTCCACCGTCGCCGAAACATGTTCCAGGTACAACTGCTACACTGTATTTTTCTATAAGCTCTGTTGCAAATGCTTCGCTTGTCATGCCTGTTGGTCTTATATCAGGGAACATATAGAATGCGCCTTCCGGCTCAATACAAGGAAGTCCCATATCAATAAATGCCTTGTGCATTACATTACGTCTCTGCTGGTAGCTGATTCTCATGCGTTCAACATCCTCCCATGCGTTTCGCAAACCTTCTGCAGCAGCGTACTGACTGAAAATAGGCGGACAGATTGAACTGTATGCATGAAGCTTGCAGCACTGTACAAGCAGATCATGAGGAGCAGCAATATATCCGATACGCCAGCCGGTCATTGCAAATGATTTTGAAAATCCGTTGAAAATAATTGCATAATCTTTCATTCCCGGATACTGACCGATTGAAACATGTTTATGTCCGTCATATAAAAGTTCGCAGTAAATTTCATCGCTCAAACACCATATCTGATGTTTTTTTACAACTTCTGCAATTTTTTCAAGTTCTTCGGCAGGAATAATGCGTCCTGTAGGATTACTTGGCGAACAGAACATTACAGCCTTTGTTTTTTCCGTGCAGGCCTCTTCAATCTGCTGTGCCGTTGGATAAAATCCGTTTTTACTTGTATCAAGATGAATTACCTTTGCATCACACAAAACAGAAAGCGGCTGATATGAAACATAGCATGGTTCACAGACAATGATTTCATCACCAGGATTAAGTATTGAACGCAAAACCAAATCCAAACCTTCTGAAGCGCCGATTGTCGGTAAAATTTCAGTTTTTGGATCATAATAAAGATTATAGCGTTCAAGATATTTACAGATTTCTTCGCGAAGTTCTATAAGACCCCAGTTTGAAGTATATGAAGTATGACCTTTTTCCAGATGATAAAAAGCTTCTTCCCTTACTACCCACGGTGTTGCAAAATCCGGTTCACCAACACCAAGCGAAATTATGTCATCATGACCGATACATAATTCAAAAAATTTTCTGATTCCAGACGGTGGAATAGACACCATTTTAGAACTGAATTTATCTTCTCTTGTATTCAATTTATTACTCCAATAAAAAAATAAAGACAAACATAAAGGCAAAAAACGTTATGCCTGCATGCCTTCTCTTCTGTCACGTTCGTCTTCTACATAAACAATGTCGTTTTCTTTGTATGTTTTTAATACAAAGTTTGTTTTTGTAGAACGCACACCTTCAAGTGTAGAAAGCTTTTCAGAAACAAACAAAGCAACATCCTGAAGGGAATCACCTTCGATAATAACCTTAAGATCATAACCGCCGCTCATAAGATAAAGTGATTTTACCTGTGGAAAGCGATAGATACGGTCTGCAATTGCGTCAAATCCATGCTCGCGCTGTGGCTGAACCTGGATTTGAATCTCGGCGACTACTTTATTCTTGGCCGCTTTATCTTTTTCAGGATTAACAATGGCCGCGTATTTCAGTATTACTCCATCATCTTCGAATTTTTTGATGATTGCCTGCACTTCTGCTACGGATTTTTTTGTCATTGCAGCAATATCTTCTGCCGAAAGACGTGCATTCTGTCGAAGTAAATCTAAAATTTCAGTATCCATTGTAAAACCTCCTGTCGTTATTCATGAATCTGACTAAAAAATAATTATAACGTAATTTTAATAAATTATGTAATTCTACTATTATTCGGGGATTTTTACAATTATTTATGCAATACTGATATTACTTATGTAACACTGAATCAACAAGAGATTTAAAAACAGGATCCTGAACGACATCCGTATAGCTCAAACTTGCCGAAATTGAAAATACACCGTTGTTTTCTACGATTGCCTGAACATCTGCCGACTGAATTTCTGCAACAACACCAATATTGTCGCCAAATCGTGTCAGTGAAAATGTCTTAAAATCTGCCAGCGGCTGCATATCTTCAGGAACTCCATCGTCATTAGTTTCGGGTAGCGAGCATTCTACATCATTTTCGCTTTCAGATTCAAGTTCCATGATGTCACTCTCGACAAGAAGCTTATCATTTTCGACCTTAAGCGACGGTGAAACAACCTTTATATCAAAGAAATGTGCAGGTCGTTTACCAGTTGCAGTATATTCACCGCCAAGACAAAGTTCTTCGGCAAAAACATTATCCACATTGGCAAATTCATCATTCAAGCTCTGCCGGTAAGTATCATTGCTCTTTATATAACGTGAGCTCAATGCCTTTGTCATATCGCTCATAAACGGATTAACAATCTTTTTAGGATGTTCCGGCTCTACACCAGAACTGTACATATCATCAACAATTTCCGCAGTTTCTACAATACGCTCTTCATCATAGTCAACATTCTTTATTCTTCCAATTTCAAGCTCTTCAAGTTCATCCATTGCATCGGTTTCAAGTTCTTCCAATTCATCTTCAACTTCATCATCGTCCGAATCAAGCTCGCCAATTTCTTCAAGTTCTTCAGGCAGTTCTTCAAGATCAGGAATATCTTCATCAGCTGAAATTTCAGGTCTTCTGGAAACATCTCCGTCCTCTGAATCAGAAAGAGTATCTTCAAAAGCAAGTCCGTCAACATTATCAAGACTTTCCAGAGATTCAAGCTGATCAACATCATCACCGTCAAGAACAGGAATTTCGTCAACAGAATCAAGTTCTTCCAGAATTGACAAATCTTCCTGCTGTCTGGTAATTAAATCTTTATAATCATCATCGTCGTTATCAAGATCCGTCAAATCAGAATATTCAGTATTATCTTTTATATTTAAATCCAGGGCGACGTCAGAATTAACAGATACTTTTTCAGGAATTACAGCCTCAACATCAAGAAGGACAGGATGTTCAGGAGGATTCATAATTGTATATTCATGCATTACAGGAGCGTCACTAACAGAAACTTCAACAGGCACATTTTCGACATCCGAATCCGAACCAGTTCCTGAAAAACCAGCGGCATTCTGCGCAGGCAACGAAGATTTATTTTTATATTCCCGTATTGAACCGGAAAAAAGCACTTCTTCAAGCAAAGCCTTTACTTCTTCAAGTACAGAATTTTCTCCTTCTGCTTCTCCTGTTTTTTTAAGAACAGAAATAATTTCATCCCAGCTTTTATCAAGCAGCGCATCAATTTCTGCTGAATATCGAAGTCCCTTTCGTCCAAAACTCTTTTTTATATCTTCAGAAAGTTCTTCTTTTTTATTACTCAACTGGTTTGCAAAACGCCTCCAGTCAATTTCAGTTTTATCATCAAGATACTGCGAAATAATTTCCATCTGAATTTTCTTAATTCGTCTCTTTATAACTTCCGCATAATCAACCTGAAGGCTTAAAAGAAAGAACGAAACCAGAAGGAATGTCAGAAAAAGACACAGATACAAAAGGGTTATCATCTGAGCAGGAAGCTTAAAATCTCTGCTGTCATATACACCAGAAATTTTTACATACCTGCAGACATCCTTAAAAAGCATCGCAAGAACTTTTCCGTCAGACTGGGTAAATAGATTTTCTGCATAATAGCGTCCTGTTTTTGGAACCGTAGAATCCGACATTTTCCACTGATGAAGCACGGCATTTTTTACATTTGCAATTTCTTCAACATCGGAATAAACAATAAAACCACTAAGGTTCAAATCTTTTGGCGTAGAAACAGCAGAAAATCTGTCACCGATACGCAGAATATTTTTACGGACAAGTTCATTTTCAAAAACAGAGGCATCAAAATAAAAAACAAAAGTTCCGTTTTTTATTGCTCCGATTGTATCTGATAATTCAAGCGGAGAAAAAGGAATGGCAATAATCAGATAATTATTTCTTGAATCTACAAGGAATTTTGGACTGTTCGTTTTTGATTTTAAATTTTCCAAAGAAAACGTGCGGTCTTTCTGTATAACTTCTGAATATCTTTTATACCGCTGATAATTATTACTTAATGCATACTCTTTGTCGTCAGACAAATCTGTTTCAGAAAAAGAACTGTAACAAATATACTGAAGGTCATCTATGAGCCTTAAACCGCGTAAACCTTCATATTTATAAAAAAGTTCTTCCGTACGGTGTCTTCGACCTGCAATTTCATATTCAGTAGGTTCAAATTTCAGATAACTTTTTACATCTTCTGATTTTAAATAAGCATCATCACTGCGATAAATTGAATCAAGAATATCATCGACTCTATTGTTAAATTCAAGCGAAATTTTTTCCAGCTCGCTTTCCTTTTCCTGAATTTTTATGCGTGAATAAAAATTCTTTTCAAATACCGAAAAAAATCCGGAATGAAAAAGCACTATAAATGCAGAGAAAACAATTAATGTAATCAGAAGGCTGAACGATGCCTTTTGTCCTGTTGTCACGATAATCCTTTTTTTCGAAAAATTTACACTTTCGTCTTCTTCGATTATCGGATAAAAATCAAAAAAAAGAAACACAAAAACGACACTCGCTAAGAAAAATTCTCAACAGCAGAAGTTTTTGTATTTCCGTAAAGCATTATCTGTTATAATAGAATCATGAAAGATAAAATACGATTATTTTTACGTTTTCTGCTTGTTCTGGCAGGTTCCTTTCTTATGGCATTAAACCTAAACACATTCGTCCATACAGCAGGTCTCTTACCGGGAGGTTTTACAGGCATAACACTTTTGATTCAGGAAGTTTTTCTTAAATACCTGCATTTTAAAATTCCGTTTACCGTTTTTTACTGGGGATTAAACATCGTTCCTGCCCTGCTATGCTTTCATTTTGTCGGAAAAAAATTCACGATTCTTTCAATAATTGCAATCCTTACATCCGGTCTGTTCACCGACATACTTCCAGGCTTAAACGTTACCGACGACATTCTTCTATGCACAATTTTTGGAGGAATTCTGAACGGTTTTTCAATAAGCCTGTGTCTTCTTGCAGGCGCAACAAGCGGAGGCACAGATTTTATATCGATTTATGTTTCGGAAAAAACTGGAAGAAGCATCTGGAATCACATATTCATATTTAACGTCGTAATACTTGCAATTTTCGGCTTATTGTTCGGCTGGAGTCGTGCTTTATATTCAATTATCTTTCAGTTTGTAAGCACTCAGATTTTAAATTACTTATACAAGAGGTATCAGAAATCTACATTGCTAATAATTTCTGACAAAACCGATGAACTTGTAAGCGTAATAAGACAGGTAACCGGACACGATGCCACACTTTTTACAGGCAAAGGCTGCTATCAGGGCGCTGAACGTAAAATGCTTTATACCGTTGTTTCGTCAGATGAAGAAGATAAACTGCTTAGAAAAATAAAGGAAACAGATCCTAACGCATTTGTAAACATTCTTCAAACAAAAATGCTTAAAGGAAACTTTATAATGAAAAAACAGGATTAGAATCCTGAGGCATAAAAAAAATAAAAAAATTCCTTGCGAATTACTTCTTATTGGCTTATAGTAGTTTCGATGATTGAGATAGAGAAAGAAGAACAGCAGCCTCTTAGAGCTCTGCTGGTGGGTGAACCTGAAAACAATCTTCAGGAATTAAAGGGTCTCGTTTTAACTCTCGGCATGGATGTAATTCAGCGTCTTACACTGAACCGCATGGAAGTACATCCAGCATACGGTATGGGCAAGGGTAAAGCACAGGAAATTTCCGAACTTGCACATCAGATAAACGCCGACTGCATCATTTTTGACTTTAATCTTGAACCACGCAAACAACGTAACTGGGAAGAACTTACGGGACTTTCATGTTTTGACAGACAGGAAGTTATTATAAGAATTTTTGCACAAAGAGCTCAGACAAGGGAAGCAACTCTTCAAGTTGAACTGGCAAGACTTACCTATTCCCTTCCACGCCTTGCACACATGAACAGCAATTTCAGCAGACAGCGCGGTGGTGCATTCGGTGCAAAAGGTTCGGGCGAAACACAGCTTGAACTGGATCAGCGTGCGGTTAGAGATAAAATTGCACAGACAAAGCGTGAACTCGCGGAAATTGAACTTAACCGTAAAACACAGAGGAAGCAGCGCGGAAAAATGCCTTCCTGTGCCCTTGTAGGTTATACAAATGCAGGAAAATCAAGTCTTTTGAACGCCTTAACAGGAGCAGAAGCATTTGTCGAAAACAAGCTCTTCGCTACACTTGACCCGCTTACACGAAAACTGCCTCTTAATGAAAGTTCAGGAACGCTTATTACCGACACCGTTGGTTTTATAAGCAACCTTCCGCACCATCTTATAGATGCATTTAAATCTACTCTTGAAGAAACTATATTTGCAGACCTTCTTCTAATCGTTCTGGATTCTTCTGATCCAGAAGCGGAATTTCAGTATAAAACCGTATGCGACGTATTGGAAAGCATAGGTGCAACTAAAAATCCGAGACTTCTTCTTTTGAATAAAGCCGACAAAGAAAACGAAGAAGGAAGCCAGTTGAATTCGCTAAGGCTTAAATATCCTGATGCAATTTGTGTAAGCGCAAAAGAGGAAATTGGTTTTATAGACCTTAAGGCAAAAATATATGAAATGCTTTACGGTGATATTGAAGACTATATAATTCCGTCTTCACAGACTGCCCTCATAAATGAACTGAGAAAAACAGGCTGTATTCAAAGCGAAGAATGGCTTGATGACGGTGTTCATATAAAGGCAAGAACGACAGGAAGACTTGCAGCACTTTCTTCACCGTTCATTGTTCATAACTAGGATTTTGCATCATATTTTTATAGAGTGAATCATCGTGAAGCATAAACCCGGATACTCAAAATTCAACAGAATTCTCATTTATATACTGATTGCAATATGCATATTTATTTTTGCAGGAACAATAATCGCATTTGTTACGCACAAAGCTGAACCCGGCAAAAATCTCAGAACGCCTCAACCGGTACCGCAGGAACGCGAACTCAAAAGTCTTAATGAAAGATCAGACAGAAAACTTGCGGCGTATACAGGAATAGGCACATTGCGTGCTTCGGCAGGCAGCAGCGGAGAAAATTCTTTGCCTGTTGCAGTCGTAATAACCCCGTGGTTTTCCTATTATGAACACGACTCTGCTTTTTACGAAGAACTTTCCAGAAAAAGACTCCTGATTTCTGGAATAATTACAACATACATTTCAGAACACACAAAAACACAGCTTCTGCAAATTGGAGAAGAAAAAATAAAAGCTGAGCTTTTACAACTTATAAACGCCCAGCTTTCTTTAGGAAAAATAGAAAATGTATTCTTTACAGACTACATCTTTCTTGAATAAAACTCATGCTTTTATTAAAGCTGAATTCCCGTCTTGATTTTTTCATTGAAACGTTCAAGTTTTTTGCCTTCAAGCGGATTTTCTTCACCAGCCATAATTTTACGCAAAGCTTCCATTTCTTCACCACTAAAAGTTACACCTTCATTCATGTGATTAATAAATGATTCTGTAGCCATTGGAGCAACTTTCTTACAGATTTCAAGGATTATCTGTGCATATACACGGATTTCGTACTGAGCATGGCTGTCGAGACGGAGTTTTAGGAAATGGAAAAGATTATGCAAATCCATTTCCCAGTAAAATTCTGTATAGAGCGAAAGAGGAAGATTGATTCTTGCAATTTCGCGTGCAAGGCCTTCGTCCAAAAGTTCAGAATAATTGTCGTATGCAGCTTTCTGTCCCTGTTCAAGTTTTTCGATTACAGCCTTTGCTTTATCTGCTTCAAAAGCTTCGTCTGCACGCCCCTGCTTATTGTTTGTACTCTGCGGCTGAACTTTATCTGGTTCAGGAACGTAGAATTCATCTTTCATAATTGAATAGCGTCCAGAAACCTCATTCATTCTGCCTGTTCTATGACGAACCCACTGTCTTGCAACAAAAATAGGCATTTTAAGATGAAAGGTCATTACAACCTGTTCAAATGGAGATGTATGCTGATGTCTTAAAAGATAATCAATAAGGGCTGCATCCTGACTGACAGTTTTAGTTCCTTCACCATAAGAAACCCTTGCCGACTGAACGATACGCTGGTCACCGCCAAAATAATCTACAAGCCTTACAAAACCTTTATCAAGAACCGGATATTCTTTATCAAGAATTTCTTCAGCCTCAGGAACTACACAATGTGCCATAAAAACCTCACTTAAATTTTAAATCGTAATTATAAACTACTCTGTATCAGAGTTTTCCTGTTTTTCTTTTTCTGTTTCTTCCGGAGAATCAGATGCATTTTCGGTTTCTGCAGAAATGTCTGGAACATCAGAATCATCTGTTGCATCATCAGCAGGCTTTGCCTTTTTCAAAACAATTTTCTTTCCTGCAAAAACACCAAACAGACAGCATATAATTCCGGCAATCATAACTCCAAGACCTATAATCCTTATAAGAAGAGGTCCCAGCGACTTAGACGGAATAAGAAGCAGAATGATTGCACCCAAAAGAAGACCCGAATTTTCAACTATATAACGTTTTCTGTCAATACCCGTATCGTTCAAAAGGCTTACAGAATAAAAACCAAGAACGGCAGAAATAATCATATATACAACAAGTATATAAATCATGATATTCCACATAATACCGGCAATAGCAAGAGGAAGTACAACTGCAAGAAGACCTGTAATAATACTTATGATACTCTTTATAAGGATTGTCTTTTCATACTTTGAATTTTCAAAAAGCTTTTTTGTACCGACTAACGAATAAATTCCATAAGCAATAGCTGCAAGTCCAAGAGTGATTACCGCAACTTTAATCCAGAACAGCGGGAAAATCATAACCAGAAGACCTAGCAGAAAAAGCACAACACCAACAGCAATATTTTTTTTATTCATAACAACACCTCCAAATTTAGCATCATAACTCAATATTTATAATTTAAAAAGATATACCGCAATAGTCAAATAAAACGTATTAAAAAGTTATCCATAAAAAGTGGCATTAACACAAAAAAAAACATTAACGCTTACGCCATTTTTTCTGTTTTTTATCTTCATACATACGTTTATCTGCTTTTGCAAAAAGTTTATCGAAACTTGCCTTTTTAGAAACAACAAGACCGATGCTTGCTCCTATTTTATACGGTTTTTCAGAAGTACGGTTATATTCTTCAAGTTTTGCACGCACTTTCTGCCTGTATTCTTTTTCGATGATTTTTTGAGTTACAACGCCGATGATTTCATCTCCACCATAACGACAGAAGCAGCCTTCATACAATGACGACATTGTCAAACCGACAACCCGTATTGCATTGTCACCTTCTTTATGCCCATATTTATCATTTATAACTTTCAAATCATCAAGGTCGCACATAATAAACGAAATCTCCGTAACCTCCGGATCTTTGATAATCTGCTCGTACAATCTTAAAAAGCCCGTACGGTTAAATAAGCCTGTAAGGGAATCATGTCTGTACATATCTTCAATTTTTAGCTGAAGATTATGCTGATACTGAAGGTTTCTATAGCCCGAAAGAGAATTTCCAATCCATGATGCAATCTGATCTATTTTTGCATAATTCCTTACATCAAAATTGCGGAAGAAGAAACAAAGATAACCGATAGGCGTATCAAGATTACACAAAAGCCTGAAAATTACAGGACTTGCATAATCATCAAGAACAACTTTCATACGCGGAAAATAATCGCCTGCATAAAAGAGATTTTTTTCATAATCAAAAGTGGAATTTTCAGGAGCATTGCTATCCGAATCAAGCAAAAGGCACATTTTATTCCAGAATGTATTTTCTTCGGTACTATCACATTCAAAAAATTCAAAATTAAGGAATTCTTTGCGAACGGCACAAACGGTATTATAAAGAAGCCTGTCTTTTAAAGTCTGAAAAACTTCAGAAAGAGAATTGCAGTTTCGTATATTTGCGGACAGTTTATTAAGATTGCTATTTTCCACCCGATAACGGTCATACGCATTCTGCAGCATCATAAGAGTACTAATACTCTTCCTTTTTTCCAAAACCTTGCAGCCACAGGAATTATTTATAACAAGTTTAGTCTGTACAATTCTTGTTGCCGGCGGAGTTTTATTCTGAACGACAGAAATAACAAAATCGGCAGTTTCTTTTCCAAAATCAGTATAATCACAGGATACAGAAGTAATAGCAGGATCAGAAAAATAAATGCAGTCTATACCGTCAAAACCGGTAACAACAACATCTTCAGGACATTTATAACCGTATTCCTGAAGTACCGAAACAACAGTAACTGCCATAGTATCATTTGCACATATAATAGCTTTTGGGATTCTCTTTTCATCTATAAGTTTTATTACAGCAACTCTTGCCGGATAATCATAAAAATATCCGCAGCTTACCATTGAATCCTGATTAAACGGAATATTATTATCTGCAAGTACTTTCTTAAAAACTTCAAGGCGTTCATCAGACTGTCTTGTACCGGGCACACCTGCCATAAAATGAACGTCATGAATTTTATGATCTTCTATAACATGTCTTACTACTTTTTCAAAACCGCTTGCTGCATCAAAACAAATATTCCAGGTATTCTCCGAAATTCCATCAATAACAAATGCAGGAATTGAATGAAGAGAAGCCTTTTCTAATATTTTTGATTTAAATGCGTCATCCTGAATCTTGCTGTCAGAAATTAAAACTGCATCGGCAACTTTAAGATTGATTAAATCACAAAGAATGTCGTTTTCCCTTAGACTGGCTTCATCATTAAACTCGCTTGAATTGACGCAAAAGACAAAAACTCTCCAATCGGACTCAACCAGTTTGGCGTTAAGTCCGCTCAAATAGTTACAACAAGTATCTTCGTAAATTTTTGCAGTACAAAGAACTAATATTTTATAACCAAAAAGCATAAAAAATATTATAACACCTAAAACAATTCTTTTAAAACAAATATTTTAAACAAAAAAAAACATTGCAGACACGTCTTAAAAACGCATTGCAATGTTTTGAACGCCTTAAAAATTGAATTGATTATGCATTGCTTTCCAAAGAAGAAGCATCTTTAAGCTGCTCTTCCTTTGCATAAACGTTCAAGGCATCGAGCATGTCGTCCATATCTCCCATCATAAAGCCCGGAAGATTATGAGCAGAATAATTTATGCGGTGGTCTGTTACACGGTCCTGAGGGAAGTTGTACGTTCTGATTTTTTCTGAACGGGCACCTGAACCGACCATGCTTTTTCTTGCGTCTGCACGTTCAGCCTGTTTTTTGCTTTCTTCCAAATCAAAAAGTCTTGCACGGAGTACGCGGAACGCCTTTGCCTTGTTTTTAATCTGTGATTTTTCATCCTGCTGAATAACGACAATACCAGTTGGAATATGAGTAAGGCGAACGGCAGAGTCTGTTGTATTTACACACTGTCCACCAGGGCCACCGGCACGCATTACATCAACACGAACATCGCTGTCTTTAATTTCAATTTCAGTTTCTTCGGCTTCCGGAAGAACGGCAACAGTTGCAGTAGAAGTCTGAAGTCTTCCCTGTGATTCTGTTTCTGGAACGCGCTGAACACGATGTACGCCAGATTCCCATCTTAACGTACCATATACAAATTTTCCTGAAATTGAAGTAACGATTTTGTTAAAACCGCCGACTTCTGTTTCCTGAGCTTCCATTGTTTCTGTTTTCCATCCCTTTCTATCGGCAAGATGGCAGTACATTTCCCAAAGATCGCGTACAAACAACGATGCTTCATCTCCACCGGCAGCAGAACGGATTTCAAGAATGATGTTCTTTTCGTCAAGAGGATCCGGCGGAACTAATTTTAACTTAATCTGTTCTTCAAGCTGAGGCTGCTTTTCTTCAAGTTCCTTAAGTTCCTCGCGAGCCATTTCCTTCATTTCAACATCATCTTCATTTGTAATCATTTCTTTGGCATCTTTTATACCGTCAAGAACTTTCTTGTATTCATCATAAAGTGCACATACTTCGGTAAGATAGCCGTGTTCGCGCATTGTTTCTTTGTACTTCTTGGCATCCTTTACAAGGGCAGGATCCATAACCATTTCATTTACAACCGCGAATCTCTTTTCACATTCATCAAGCTTCTTAAGTAAATCCATAATATCCTCTAAAAAACATCAATGCGATATATTACGTGATTTTACATTATTTATCAAATCTTTTCGTTATAATTTGGAACAAAACAAGTCCTGCCATAATACAAACTCCAATAACGTCAGATTTTGTTTCAGGTAAAATACACAGTAAACCTGCTGCTGCAAACATAAGGCGTTCAGCAACATCACAAGTTTTTACAAGAGCAGGTGCTTTGTCTGAACCGTAGAACAAACCTGTATGACGGAATCCGTAACCTTCCAGACATACACTTATACCGAACATGCCTATTAAAGCCGTAACGATTATCATCAAAACAGAAACAACAGATGAATTAACCATGAGCATTTTCGGATTATACACAAACATATAAGGAATAATAAACGCACCGATTGCAAGTTTTGTAGCATTTACCGCGGTTTTCATTGGTTTTGCCTTGGCGATGGCAGCTCCGGCAATTGCTGCAAGGGCAACAGGCGGTGTAACGTCGGCAATAATTCCAAAATAGAATGCAAACATATGAGCTGCAAGCGGTTCAACATTAAGCTGAATAATTGCTGCAGCCGTGATTGTTGATGTAATAAGATAATTTGCAGTTGTAGGTGCACCCATTCCAAGAATGATGGAAGAAATCATTGTAAGAACAAGCGTAATAAAGAGTTTTCCATGAGCAAGAGAAACAAGACCTGCGCCAAGTTTAAGTCCCAAACCTGTCAGCGTTACAATACCGATGATAATCCCTGCCATTCCACATGCAATTGCAACAGAAATAATATTGCGCGATGCAGCACAAATTACATCAATTATATCTTTAGAACCGAAAGTCGGCTTACGTCCGTTTGCAATATCAATAAACGAAATAACAAGACCAACTATAAGGCATGCGATAATTCCCATCAAAGCTGCATAAACGGCAGTTTTTCCTGCGCAAAGGAAATAAATGATTACAACAAGCGGGAAAATCATGTAGCCTCTTTTAAGAATAAGAGGCAGGAACGGTGGCAATTCTTCACGTGGAAGTCCCTGAAGTCCAAGTTTTTTTGCTTCTAGATGAACTGTAATAAAAATACCGGCAAAATAAAGGACAGCAGGAACAATTGCAGCTTTTACAATAGTAATATAAGGAAGCCCAAGACTTTCTGACATAAGGAACGCTGCAGCGCCCATAATAGGAGGCATAAGCTGTCCGCCAGTTGAAGCAGCAGCTTCTACAGCACCAGCGAATTCACCTTTATAACCAAGCTTTTTCATCATAGGAATTGTGAACGAACCGGAACCAACCGTATTCGAAACAGACGAACCGGAAACTGTACCGAGCAGCGCAGAAGAAAGAACGGCAACCTTTGCAGGACCGCCAGAAGCACCACCGGCAATTGCATTACATAAATCGATGAAAAACTGACCGATGCCTGTTTTTTCAAGCAAGGCACCAAAAAGAATAAACAGGAAAATAAAAGAAGAACAGGCTCCAATCGGTGTTCCCATAATTCCTTCAGTATTATAAAAAAGATGACAAACAATTCTCTGCAAAGAATATCCGCGGTGATGCAGAAAGCCAGGAAGTATTTTTCCGATAAAGGCATACACAACAAAAGCCCCTGCAATTATCATAATCGGAAGTCCTACTATACGGCGGCAACTTTCAAAAAGAATGAGTATACCTATAATACCGATTATTACATCAAGAACCGTATTATTTCCTGTTCTGCGTACCAAACTCTGAAAATTAACGACTATATACATCCAGCAGCCTGCACCGGCAAGACCAAGCAATACATCATAAAAAGGAAGAGTATCCTTTGGCATTTTTTTACTTGCAGGGAAAAGCAGGAAAGCAAGCAGCTGAACAAAAGCAAGATGAGTTGCTCGAAGAATTTGAGCGGTTACTTTACCCGAAAGCGTTGCATACAGCTGAAAAATTACAAAACATATTGAAGTAATGATTGTGATATACTGACGCCAGCATTTATGTTCCCGGTATGCCTGCTCGCGGTCAAGATTCTGCATCATTTTTTTTATTTCATCTTCATTATTCGTTGGAAGAATGTTTTCAATTGCACCCGAATTTTCTCCGGAATTTACAACTGAATCGGCAGCAAGCACATCAGCTTCATCTGTAGTGTTTACTTTTTCAGTTTGATTTGTCTGATTAGAATCTTTTTTAGTTTCCATCAAAGGCTCCCGTGTTTTAAATTTTTTATTTTAAATACTCAAGAATAAGGCTTTGCTTTCTGAGCAGTAAATATTCAGCTAAAGAAATTCGTTTTATATTCAGGATAATTCCCGTTTGCGGCTCGAAAAAATCAGTCAGAAAAAACTCTCTACTCTGTTGATTTGCAAGCATGATTGAATGATTTGCAATCAGTCCTACAGCCATAACAAGCTGCGGATAACTTTTTGAATAACCTTTCAGTTCGTAACCGTCTTTTGTTACAGAAAAAACTGCTTCCGGAACATCTTCCGGCTCTGGAATACCTGCCCCGTAAGATACAAAAACCGTCTTTTCCAGATTAATTAGAAAAGGCTTTTTTTTACCGCAGGAATAATAATCATGCACACGCCCCTTATTTACGGAATGCGTGTACGAAATGACAAAACCCGTGTCACACGCAAGCAGGGAACAGATTTTACTTTTAGGATTTCCACGCTGACTTATGACAAGAGCATTGGTCACCGGCACAAAAAACGCACCGATGGCCATAAAAATCAAACAGCTGATTATCAATACAATTTTTTTAATAACAGCCATATTTCAACTTATTTTATAACACCAATTTCCTTGAAATATTTCAAAGCACCCGGATGGAACGGTACAGAAACACCTGTTACAGCAGACTGAGCAGAAACTTCCTTTCCTTTTGCATGAGCAGTTCCAAGTTCATCAAGATTTTCAAAAAGAACTTTTGTCATCTGATATACAGTTTCTTCATCAAGTTTTGCGCTTACAGCCAAAGTTGCCTTAATTGCAAGAGCAGCAGTATCTACATCTGTTCCTTTATATGTACCGGCAGGAATTACAGTTTTTGTGTAATAACCGTATGTATCACAGATTTTATCAGCTGCAGCACCGTCAACAGGAACAAGGAGAAGACCTGCTGTAAATGCAAGTTCCTGAAGAGCAGCATTTGGAACACCTGCTGTTATAAAACAACCGTCAAGAGTTCCGTTCTGAATTGCTTCTGCTGATTCTTTGAACGAAAGATTGCTCTTTTTAATATCATCAAATGTAAGGCCATAACCCTGCATAATCTGTTTTGCATTGAATTCAACACCAGAACCTGCATCTCCTACAGAAATACGCTTTCCTTTAAAATCTGCAACAGATTTAATTCCGCTGTCTTTAGAAACTGCAATCTGAACAACTTCTGGATACAAAGTTCCGATTGTCATGATATTTCCAACTTTTTCGCCGGCAAACATATCAGTTCCGTTATATGCATAATCCATAACATCATTCTGAACAGTAGCAAATTCTGCTTCGCCCTTGCTGATAAGCCTTAAGTTTTCTGCAGATGCACCTGTAGCCTGTGCCGTTACATTCATATTTTCAATTTTTGTATTCCAAATGTTAGCAATTGCTCCACCAAATGGATAATAAGTTCCGCTTACACCACCTGTTGCAATAATAAAATCCTTCTTTGATTCTGAACAACCGAAGCACAATGCTGACAAAGCAACAATACCAGCCAGAAACAAACCTTTTTTCATCATTTCCTCCTAAAACAGAACTTTTCATTCTGCACTTGCATAAATTCATTCATCAAAAAAAAAATGCCTTAAACGACATTCTATTTGATGATATAGAAGTATTTTACAGTAAAAAATACGTTTTTTTCAACGCAAAAAGCAGAATTACTCGGCAAAAATAGAAGGAATTGCAGAATAAGAAGTACCGGAAATCCAGCTGCACAACTGGTCGCCGGAATGGTCGTTGACATAACCGTTAAGAGCTGTAAGAAGATTTATACCATATTGCAACATCTGTTCTGTTACAGCATCAGTTGCATTTGCAGGAGTCAGAGTGCCGTCTGTATTAGAAGGAAAACTTCCGTTTCCAGTATAAGTTCCCTGTCTTATATTTGATTCAGTATAAATATTTAATGTTTTTGCTACAAGCCAGTTGGCATCATCAGTTGGATTAAAGTCTGTACCATTAGTATTTGTTCTAAGACAGTTATAACGCCAGTAACAGTTAGAAACAATATTTTCTTCTGAGGAAGACTCTCCGACAATAATTCCACCCCTTCCGCTTATACTATTTCTACTTTCATACGTTCTAGGGACAGAAACAGTACCGTAAAAAACACAGTTACGGATAATTCCATCATAACAATTTCCAAAAACAAGACCTGCAAAAAGAGAATGAGAAACACCTCCGCCTTGAGTAAAGCTAATTGTTTCTGTTCCGTGTACCTTTATATTCTGAATAATTCCATGATTATAACCAACAAGAGAAGAAAAATAGCCTGCTTTATTATCACTAATTGTAAAAGTATGTCCGTTTCCGTCTATTACACCAAAGAAATCAACTCCGACAGGTGACCAGTCAGTATTTGCCGACAAATCTATATCATTATTGAATGAAAGACTTATTCGTTTTGTACACTCGGCAGTTAATTCATTAATATCCTCAAAAAAATCTGTTATAGCAGATGCAGTTTCAACAGTATGATTTTCGTATTTTTTTCCATCGACTTCAATTTCGGTAATAAGATATCCGGGAGTAATAACAGAAGCAATTGTTCAGCTTCCACTTCCTGCTGGAGTAAGGGCAAAGTGCAAAGCATTATGAGATATCAAGCCTTCGTCGTTTTCAGAAAGAACCTGTACTGTTTCTGCATAATCAGATGGCGTAATAGTTGCAACAATTCCGTCAGACGCATCTTCAGGAGGAGTAAGCGTACCTGAAATTTTTATTGATTTACCGCCTGCAAGACTTACATCATTTTTTCCGTTTGCCCCTGCCGGAATATAGGCCGTTCCTCCCATTAAAAAAGAACCGGCATAAGAGCCTGCAACATGAACAGCTCCACCTTTAATACCAGACAAAGTACATTTATTATTGCTGATTTTTCCGCCTTGCATATCAAAAAGCGTTGATTCACTGTTTTCGTAAAAAACACCAGCGCCTTCACGCGGTGATGTTTTTCCTGAAATTTCGGCTGTGCCTGTCATTGTAAAAGAACCGTTAGTATCAATAAAAATACCGGCTCCTTTACCACTGGAAGGAAATTATTAAAATTTGTTGGACTGCGCTACTGCGCAGATCCAACAAGGCACATGCGCCGCCTACGGCGTCGCTATCTGCATGGAAAATTATTTACGTGTGTGCTCGCGCGCACTGCGATTCCACTCTGCTCGTGGTGTGTAAGGAAATTATTTTACTCCGTAGGACTGCACTACTGTGCAGATCCTACTAAACACATCCACTCGGCTTCGGCGCAGAGAGTGTCGCCTACGTAGGCTTTGCCGGCCTGCTTAATCATTTTTGGACTGTTGCGGAGGAATGTAATTTCCATGCGAACTTTATCGCCCGGGCGTACCTGATTACGGAACTTTACTTTATCCAATGTTGCAAAAAAGAAAAGTCCGTCCGCAGGAACAATGTTTAAGTAACGCAAAGCAGCACCACCAGCCTGAGCCATAGTTTCGCAAAGGATAACTCCAGGAACTACAGGGTACTCAGGAAAGTGTCCCTTAAAAAAGAATTCGTTTTCTGTAAATGTATGTTCGCAAACACAGCCTTTTTCGTCGACAGAAATAATTGAATCAACAAAAAGGAAAGGTTCGCGGTGTGGAAGTAATGATTTAATGTCTGTTGTAAGTGGCATTGTTTATATCCTATGATTTAAACTGCGGCGAAGCCGTCAGTTTGAAATTATTTTCTCCCGCAGCCGGAGTCTGTCGGGAGACTAAACGATTTTGACTGCACACGAAGTGTGTCAGTTAGAAATCTTCTTTATAATAATAGCTCCGTTGTGACCACCGAAACCGAATGTTGCACTCATTGCAGCATCGATATTCATTTCAATTCCTTTGTTTGGAACGTAGTCGAGGTCACAGCCGCCTTCTACGTCAGGATTATCAAGGTTCTTTGTGCATGGAACAAAGCTGTCGTTGATCGCTTTTACACAAATCATTGCTTCAATAGCACCTGTTGCACCAAGACAGTGTCCGTGCATAGACTTTGTAGAAGAAATCTTAA
>CAMOWQ010000037.1 GCA_946628495.1 uncultured Treponema sp.
TGACTGGCAGCGATTTTTTGTGTATGCCTGTATTTATAATGCGTTTGCCCTGCCGATTATTGCACAAATGCGTATTTTTCATCATTATATTGGCTATGCAGATTAAACTTGAAAATCTAAAGAAAACATATCGTTCTGCCGACGGAAAAGAAATTAATGCGGTTGACGGTATTTCACTGGAAATTCCTTCCAACACGATTTTTGGCATTATCGGTAAAAGCGGGGCGGGAAAATCGTCGCTTGTGCGGCTTGTAAGTTTGCTTGAAACGCCTGACAGTGGCTCTGTTCTTTATGATTCGAACAGGGTAGATAATCTTTCTAAAAAAGACCTGATTGCTCAGCGAAGAAAAATCGGAATGATATTCCAGAATTTCAATCTTTTTTCTTCAAGAACGGCGGCAAAAAATATTGCATATCCAATGGAAATTTGCGGTATGCCTAAAGCTCAGATAAAAAGCCGCGTGGAAGAAATGCTTAAACTTGTAGGTCTTGAAGGTCGCGAGGATGCTCCTATAAGTACTTTGAGTGGTGGCCAGAAGCAGCGTGTAGCAATTGCAAGGGCGTTGTCTACAAATCCTGATGTCCTTTTTTGTGATGAGGCAACGAGTGCTCTTGATCCTCAGACGACACGTTCAATCCTTAATTTAATCCGCGAAATTCAGCAGAAAATGAACCTTACCGTTGTAATGATTACACATCAGATGGAAGTTGTGCGCGATGCATGTAATCTGGTTGCTGTAATAGAAAACGGTCGTGTTGTAGAGCAGGGTAGTGTAGAAGAGATTTTTACGAATCCAAAAACTGCGGTTACAAAAGATTTTCTTTCTAATATTGGAACATCGAAAGCTTCAGAGACTGATAAAAACGAAGGCTTACTACGCTGGTCGGAAGAAGGCGGCGAGTATGAGCTTCGTTTTATTAATGAAGGAACGGGCAAACCGATAATAAGCAGCGTCTGCAAGAAATTTGACGTTGATATAAACATCCGTGCGGGCGGCATTCAGCATCTTCCGGAAAAAGACATTGGTACTATGATTATAGATTTATACGGTTCGGATTCGGCGGTTGAAGGGGCACTTGCATATTTTAAGGAAAACGGTGTCTTGGTAGAAAAGGGGGCAGATAAATGAATCAGATTTTAGTATTAGTTGGAACTTCGACGCTCCAGACTTTGATAATGGTTTTTCTGTCTACGCTGTTTGCACTTATAATCGGGTTTCCGCTTGGCGTACTTTTAAATGCAACGAATAAATTTGGAATTATGCCTCATCTTGTTTTTAATTCGGTTTTAAGCCGTATTATTGATGTTTTGCGTTCATTTCCGTTTGTAATATTGATGATTGTGCTTTTACCGTTTACACGTTTTGTTTTAGGAACGGCAATCGGTACTGCAGCGACCATCATTCCTCTTTCAATTGCCGCGGCTCCTTTTGTGGCAAGGATTACAGAAACCGCGTTAAACGAAGTTGACCCTGGTATGATTCAGGCTGCAAGGGCAATGGGTTCTACAAACTGGCAGATTATTTACAAAGTGCTTATTCCAGAAGCAATGCCGTCTGTAATTTCGGGCATTACTCTTACTGTTATAAACCTTATAAGTTATTCTGCAATGGCAGGAACTCTTGGTGGTGGCGGACTTGGAGACCTTGCAATCCGTTACGGATATCAGAGATTTAGAACAGGAATAATGCTTGCTGCGGTTGTAGTTATCATAATTATGGTTGCGCTTATTCAGTTTGCAGGAACAAAAATTGTAAACAAAATGATGTCAAAACGATAAAAAATAAAAAAAAGTTTTCAAACCCTGTTGACACAAAAATTAAAACCTACTAAATTAATAGGTAATAAGAGGAGATAAATATGAAAAAGATTATTTCATTAGTAGCTGCATTTGCCGTTGCAGCAACATTGTCACTTACGGCACAGGTACTTAAAGTTGGAGCTACTCCAGAGCCACATGCAGAACTTCTTAACCTTATTAAAGATGATTTGGCAAACGAAGGCATTACTCTTCAGGTAATAGAATTTACTGATTACGTAACTCCTAACGATGCAGTAGAAGCTGGAGATATTGATGCAAACTATTTCCAGCACATTCCTTATCTTGAATCATTCAATTCAGAAAAAGGATATCATCTTGTAAATGCTGGTGGAATCCACGTTGAACCATTTGCATTGTATTCTCACAAAATTAAGTCAATTAAAGATCTTAAGAAAAAGTCTACAATTGCAATTCCAAACGATCCTACAAACGAAGGTCGTGCACTTCTTCTTCTTGAATCAGCTGGTTTGATTACCTTAAAAGAAGGCGCTGGTGTTACAGCAACTCCACTCGACATTGCAAAAAATCCATTGAAACTCAAATTCCGCGAAATCGAAGCTGCATCTCTTCCAAGAACTTTGGATGATGTAACAGCTGCAATCATTAACGGAAACTATGCAATTCCTGCTGGTCTTAGTGCAGCAAAAGACGGACTTTTTATAGAAGGTTCTTCTTCTCCATACGTAAACGTTATTGCAGTAAAAGCTGGAAACGAAAACAAACCAGAAATTAAGGCTCTTGTAAAGGCTCTTCAGTCAGAAAAAGTTAAGGCTTATATTACAGACCGCTATCCAAATGGTGAAGTTGTAACTGTTTTCTAATTTAATTATATAGATAGTTTTGCTTTTAATAATTGTCAGTGCAGACATTAACCGTTTTTATAAAACTGATTAATGTCTGCACTTTGTTTTTATTCTTGCGATGCATTCTTGTAATGCATGGAAAAACTTGCAAACTAAGTTTTAGTTTGAACCGCAATCGCTTATTAATCTTGTATTATTCTGAAGTTTTCTTGCCTGATTCTTTTCTGCTTCCATAATTGTTTTTTTCATAATTTCTATTACCTGCATAAATGCCTGTTCTGGTGTAACGCCCGCCGGTAATTTTCCGCTCAAAAAAGTATTTGGAACTTCTATACCATTTAAATTTCCACCAAATCCTGCATATGCATATCCCGATTTAAATGCCTGCATATATTTGCCAGGATTATCCGTCATGTCTTTTAGCTGTTTTTTCATTATGGCGAGTCCCTGCTCGTCGGAAATCATAATATTCATACTGTTATGATTATATTTCGTTAAAAGTAAATGTCAAATATATTGTAATACGATATAATGATTTTCCTATGAAATTATTTAAGAATAATCCAGCGTTTTATAAGGGAGTTTTTGCACTTGCATTTCCTATAGCATTGCAGAGTTTGATTAGTATTGGTGTAAATATGCTTGATACGATTATGGTCGGAAGTCTTGGAGAAACCTCACTTTCGGCTACGTCGCTTGCCAATTCGTTTATAAGTATATATCACATTTTTTGTATGGGGCTTGGAATGGGAGCGTCGGTTCTTGTTTCGCGATACTGGGGCATGAAAAAAGCTTCAGACGGACATGAACAGGAAGCTTCAAGGGCTTTAAAGCAGACCGTATGCCTTATGTTAAGAATTACGGTTATGCTTGCTGCTTTGTTTGCAGTTCTTACTCTTAGTATGCCGGACAGACTTATGAAAATGTATACCAATGATGAACAGATTATTCGTCTTGGAAGTGTGTATTTTAGATGGTCTGTCGTAACATATTTTTTCCTTGGAACTTCGCTTGTTTCTACTATTGTATTAAGAAGTGTAGGGCAGGTCAGGCTTCCGCTTTATGTTTCAATAGGTGCATTTTTTGTAAATCTTGGTGCAAATTATACATTCATATTTGGAAAATTCGGTGCTCCACGAATGGAGGTTGCAGGTGCAGCTCTTGGAACTTTAATTGCACGTGTTTTTGAAGCGGCTGTTATTCTTGGTTTTCTTTTTTTTAAGGATAAGAATATAAAATTCAGAATACAGGACCTTTTTATGAAAACCGGTTCCCTTATTGGTGAATATGTAAGGATAAGTATTCCAGTTCTTGTAAGCGACGCAATACTTGCTATTGGTAATAATTCTGTTGCAATGGTAATTGGTCATCTTGGAGCGGCTTTTGTTGCAGCGAATGCAATTACAAGTGTAACACAGCAGCTTAGTACGGTTGTTATTCAGGGAGTTTCGCAGGCGGGTGCTATTGTTACTGGACAAACTCTTGGACTTGGTAATAAGGACAGGTCAATGGAACAGGGATGGCTTTTTCTTGGACTGGGCCTTGCCTTGGGAACGGTTTCTGCTCTTTTTATAATGGCAGTAAAGAATCCTGTTATTTCAAGTTATAACGTAAGTGAAGAAACAATTAATATTGCACAGCAGCTTATGCTTGCAATAAGTTTTATTATAGTTTTTCAGGCGACGAACAGTATTATGACAAAAGGCGTTCTTCGCGGCGGTGGCGATACTAAAATGCTTATGCTTGCTGATAACGTCTTTTTATGGGTTCTTTCCATTCCTCTTGGAATTCTTGCAGGCTTTGTGTTTCATTGGCCTGCATTCTGGATATATGTCTGCCTTAAATCTGACCAGATTGTTAAGACCTTCTGGTGCGTTATAAGACTTAAGAGCGAAAAATGGATTAAGAAAATTTCAACGGGAACGACAGTAAAATAAAACTGGTATTTTGCACGGTCAGATACCGTTAGATTTTTTGAGACTTAATATTTGCAATTGCACATTGATCGCCGGTAAGGCAAATAAAAACGTCTTTGGTATTGTCAGGAAGCGTTGTTATGCTTTTTATGGCAATGCCAAGATTTTCTGTATTAATTGTAATTATATTTCCATTACGCTGAATATTAACAGTACAGTCTATGCCTTTTTTGTTTTCGGCTTTCCATACGTCCCAGCCATTAAAATTTTCGGTTTTGTTTACAATGAATTTATTTTCTGCATGATTTGATTCCCAGGTTTCGCCATCAAGCCTTACAAGTTCATAAATTTTGTAATTATCACCTGTCATAGTAGCATCATCAGAATAAAAAAGATTAAGATATGGACAATGCCATATAAGGCGTGAGTTTGGCAGGCTTTTTGAATGGAAAGATAACTGCATGTTTCCTTCTTCTACAGGAATTCCTTTTGAACCTTCGGAACACCAGCTGTCGACAATAATATTAGGAACATCTCCATCAGGCAAATCTATGTATTTAATTTCTTCTGCAATACGTGGAATATAAGATTTTGGAACAGGCATAAGAGTTTTAGAAATATTAACTTTATTAATAAAGCAGTGTTCACCTGTAAGTCCAATATAAAGATATTTTCCGCTGTCATTAAGTGCAATTGTTGCTGTAACTGTCTGAAAAAGATTTTGAATTGTAATAAGAACATGGTCTACGACTTTTACAGCCTGAATTTCATAATCAAGCCCATGTTTATAAACAGTATTCCAGTCTGGAACAGGCGTTGATTCTTCTTCCTGCAATTCAATCTGAATTTTTCGTACGTCCGGACAATTTGCCTTTCCGTTCAACCTGATTTCTCCGTATTCATAATAATTCATTGCTTTTATGTTTTTTTCTGTATTATGAATGCGGGCATCGAGAGAGTCAAAAAGAATAAGTGTAGGAACCGTGCGATCTGAAACAAATTTGTCGTCTGCCTTAAAATGCAGGCGGATTGTCGTAATGCAGCGGTCTATGAGAATGCCTTCTGAATATGCAGTTTTGTATTCACCACAATTCAACTCATTTTTACCCGCAAGTTCCTTTACTTCGCTGTGTTCTTTCATAAGATATTCTGTATCCATATCAATAAGATGCAGCATTATCTTTGCAAACTGCGGATCAAACTGAGTGCCTATGCCTTTTACTATTTCTTCGCGTACTTTTTGCTGAGGAATAGGGTCTCGGTAACTTCGTTTAGAGGTCATTGCATCGTAAGCATCGGCAACGGCAATTATTCTTGCAATTTCCGGAATATCTATGCCTTTTAATCCTTCCGGATAGCCGTGTCCGTCATAACGTTCGTGATGATAATTTGCTGCAATGCTTAAATAAGGCGATTTACTGATGCCGGAAAGAATCTGTTTTCCTATTGTAGGATGATTTTGAATTGCCGCATATTCTATATCAGTGAGTTTTCCGTCTTTATTTATAATGGAACTTGGAATACCGATTTTTCCAACATCGTGAAGCAACCCTGCAAAATAAATTTCGTTGCAGTATTTTGTATTTTTTCCTGCCATTTCAGCTATTTTTCGTGCGTATTCAGCAACGCGGGTTGAATGTCCGTGCGTGTATTTGTCTTTTGCATCTATTGCGTTTGCAAGTGCGGTTGCTGTCTGTTCAAACATTATTCTTGTGTTGGAGTGCTCTTCTTTAAGAAATTGAATTTCCATTTTGTTGGCACGGTCGGCACTTTTATTCAAATCAATCAGTACAAAAAGATAAAGCAGGGTTACTTCACCAACAGCAGCCATGTTTGTAAGAGAGAGTCCGTATGCAAAAATCTGCAGAATGGTTGCAATAATAGGCATTGTCGTAAAAATCAAAAGCGAAATGCCTATCAGTTTGTTTATACGTTTATAGTATTTAAGGATTGCCGAAAACTGAAGAAATGTAATAATCATGGGGCACAGGTAGCTTAATGGGAAAAAACGCGCCCTGTGATATCTGTTTATATTATCAAAAGTGTAATATAAATCTGTAAACTGCGAAATAATAAGAAGACCTACTCCTATCCAGACAAATGCTTCTGCAATTCTTAATCTAGTCGGTTTTTTTTCGAGTTTGCCTTCGTGTGTAAAAAGGTTAATAAGGTAAAAATTGAATGCCCTAAGAAGCATAATTTGTAAGAAAAAGACAATAAAATTGGAGATTCGTACCATCCAGAAGCCGAGTCTGCTTGGGTTTCCCCTAAAGAAATAGGCGTGACGGTCTGCAATCAAGAGAAAAAGTGCACATACGGCCATGCATAGGAGTATAATTTTTCGATTTCGTTGAATAGCCCGTGTAACAAGAAGCATTAAAATCAGCATCATGCTTACACCGATTAAAACGAGCATAAAATCAAGTTGATGTATTCTAATAAAATCCACCATAAGCACATCCTTTAGCTGATTAATAGTATAACATGTTATTTAAAACTTTAAAGAAATAAAAGGACCATAAATCTTATAAATTTATTATAGTTAGATTATAAAAGTCTTATCAAAAAATTATTGATTATCTGAAAAACTATTGATAAATTTAGTAAGATTGTATTTTTTTCAATGAAATAGGATTTATAAGGATTATGGGAAAATCTTCAAATTCAAAGTCTATTCGGACAAGTCTTGTACTTTCGTTAGGTCTTGGAATGCTTGGAGTATCTGTTCTGATGACATTCATAATTGGTAGAACAGTTCTGCATAGCAATACGAGTCAGATTACAAAAAGCATCGTTACGCTTACCGAAAACAAAGCTGATGATGTTGAAAAGCAGTTGACACAACAGGTTTATGCAGCAGAATCTTTGGCAGGTCTTTTGGGTGGTACCTGGGCAATTCCTGAAAAACAGAGGGCATCTTCTGCACAGCAGGCATTGCGTTCCATGGTAAAAACTTCAACAATTGATTCAGCGTGGGCATATTGGCTTCCTAAACGCTTTGACAACCTTGATTATACAAGAGCCGACAAAATGGATAATCCAACTGGTCAGTTCAAAATTCATTATATCCGCGACAAGAACGGACGTATCAAAAATGATATAGTTTCTGAATTCTCTATAGATCAGATTGAAGCTGGTGCAAATGCATCAAATACATATATTAGTGAGCCTACTTTAACAGTTCTTGACGGCGAATCAGTTCTTACTGCAAAAGTTTTTGCTCCTATTACAAACTCAATCGGACAGCGTACAGGTGTAGCCGGAATAGATATTGTTCTTTCTGGTTTAGGTTCAATGATGGACGGTTCTTCTATTTATGAAGGAACGACATGTCTTTTCATGAGTTCTACAGGACATGTACTTGCTTCTTCAGACGGTACAACAGTTGGTAAGAAAAGTCCGTTTGTAACTGCTCCAGATACTATGGCATATTTTACACCAGATAAAGACGGTTACATGGATCCTGCTACAGTCACATTTACTATTCAGGACGATCACGAAAGAAAATTCATTACAGTAGCTAAAACCAAAGTAGACCGTTCGGGAAAATACTGGTTCTTTGTTTCCATGACACCAGAATCTACAATTAATAAAACTGCATGGAGAACAATTACAACAATCATCATTTCATTCTTCCTGCAGATTGTTTTCGTAGCGATTATTGTATTTGCAGTTGTTTCAAGATTTACAAAACCTTTGAATATAACAGTTGGAGCACTTCAGAATATCAGTGAAGGCGATGGTGATATGACAGTTCGTCTTCATACAAATCAGCACAACGAAATTGGTGCAATGTGTAACAGCTTTAACAAAACAATGGATAAACTTACTTCTTCTATAAAAGAGGTAAAAGCTTCCAGTGTAGAAATGGATGGAATCGGTACTGAACTTGACAATTCAATGGCACAGACTTCTCAGGCAGTTGTAGATATTACCGCAAGTATTCAGTCAATTCAGGAACAGATGCAGGAGCATGCAGCAGGTGTTGAAGAGGCTCGCTGCGTTGTCGGACAGATTGTAAAGAACATCAGAAAATTAAATGAAAACATCGACGTTCAGGCATCAAGCGTTTCTGATTCATCTGCTTCTATTGAAGAAATGACAGCAAACATTAGAAACGTTACAGCCATCCTTGAAAACAACAGGGCTTCAATGCAGCTGCTTGAACAGTCTTCAGAACTTGGTCAGTCGCTTATCGACAAAACGGCAGAACTTTCTGGTATAATTCAGGATCGTTCAAAGAACCTTCAGGAAGCATCTTCGGTTATTAGAAATATTGCAAGTCAGACAAACCTTCTTGCCATGAATGCGGCAATCGAAGCGGCACATGCGGGCGAAAGCGGACAGGGATTCTCTGTAGTTGCAGAAGAAATCAGAAAGCTTGCAGAAGAGTCAAGTTCACAGGGAACAAGAATTCAGAATGAACTTAAAGATGTTCAGAATCTTATAAGCCAGGTTTCTTCTTCTACAAAAGAAGTTCAGAATCAGTTCAAGAGCATTTTTGCACTTACAAAAACAGTAAGCGAACAGGAAACAATTATTGATGAAGCAATGAAACAGCAGAATCAAGGCGGTGAACTTGTTCTTGAGCTTATGCATAAAATTAATGACATCACAATAAATGTAAAGAACGACTCTAACGAAATGATGGAAGGAAGTAAGCAGGTTTCTTACGAAATGGATACCATTGCAAACATGACAACTTCTGTTAATACAAATGTAAAGAACATGACCGATAAGACAGATGCAATCAGCAATTTTTCAAAGCAGGCATTGTCTTGTGTTGAAAAGAACGTTGAATCAATTGCAAAACTTCGCGATGCAATGAACAAATTCAAAGTTGAATAGGAGACAGGTATGAAAAGATTTATATTAGTATTGATGATATTGCTTACAACAGCCGTTTCTGTTTTTGCACAGGTAGACGAAGGTCTCCCAAAAGGCCGTGTTACACTGTTCGATGGTTTTGAAAATGGAAACTATTGGATTTGGGCAGGTTTTGACTGGGATCAGTACGGAACACATAAATTTTCTTCGGGCGCAAACCTTTCTATGGATTGGGCATCAGAAGGCAGACATTCACTGGAACTTACAATGGAACCAATGCCTGCAGATAAAGCCAAATCGGCAGTTTGGTTTTATGACGGTACAAATGATTTGACAGGAACAAGATACATTGCCGTTGATATTTACAATCCCGAAGAATATACATATTCAATTGCAGCCGTAATTCAGGCAACAGATTCATGGAAATGGTGTCAGACAACACATTATCAGGTTTCACCAGGAGTTCATACTCTTGTTTTTGATGTAACAAAATATACAGAATATCTTCATGATGTCCGCAGACTTACTCTCACCCACGACGGATGGCAGGAAACAACGCGAGACACCCACATCTATGTTGATAATATCAGACTTATAAAATAAAATGGTGTTACCCGCCGGCCGTAAACGTCCGGCGGGTCGCTATGTTCGCCCTTCCGCTTTGCTCCATTCCTCAGCTACGCTTCGGAACGCCTTCAGCGGGGCTTCCAGCGCTAACACAAATTTCAAAACGGACAAACTAAGATGGAAATAAAATGTACACGTAGTATGGCACAAGCTATTTTGGAGAAGGGAGTGGCAAAAAATCCAGGGCCTTGGCGGGAACACAGTATTGCGGTAGCTGAAGCGGCGGAAAAAATTGCGCGGGCGGTGAATGAAAAAGCTGGAACTGTTTTGATGAATCCTGACCGTGCTTATATTTGCGGGCTTCTTCACGACATCGGACGGCAGGAAGGGCATACTTACATTGCACATGTTTACGACGGTTATCATTTTCTAAAATCGCTTGGGTTTGATTTTGCTGCAAAAATCTGTTTGACGCATTCTTTTAATCTTCATACTGTGGATGATTATATTGGAAGAATTGATATAAGTGCGGAAAAAATGGAAGAATTAAAGGCACTTCTTGCCGCAACTGAGTATGATGATTATGACCGTTTGATACAACTTCTGGATTCTGCTTGCGGTGCGGACGGAACAAAAAATCTTGAGGCTCGGATGAACGATGTAAAACAACGGTACGGTTATTATCCTCAGGGAAAATGGGACAAAAATTTTGAACTTAAAGCATATTTTGAAAAATTGATGGGGCGGGATTTTTACGAGGTAATATAAAAGAACTGTTTTAGGTGATGGAAAATGCGTGCGGGCAAATCTGAAAATCCGTTGTGGAAAATCAGTTTGCCCATGCCCTATTAGATTATTTAGTTTGTTATTGTTATTGAAGCAACGTCGCTGTATTCACTTTCATGATTTGTTCCATCAACGCCTTTTATCCAGAAATAGTATGTAGATCCAGAAAGCTCTAATTTATTAAGTTCTATTTCTTTGTTGCCTTTGTATGTATTATCGGCCTGTTTATAAGCATATCCATTTGAATTGTATTTCTTAGCAGTTTCAATGTTGTTTTCAGTATTATAATAAATAGTATACTTGTACGCCTCTTTAATATCCTTCCATGTAATAGAAAGTTGATTGTTTCTATATGATGGCATTACATCAAATGGTTTTTGTAGTGTGCTGAAAGTAAAACTGCAAGTTGCTGCCTCGCTGAATTCACTTTCTTTATTTGTTCCGTCAACTGCTTTTACCCAGAAATAGTAAGTTCCTGATTCTGAAAGATAGATTTTTCTTGAACCTTTATATACATTGCCAGATTTGTATGCGTATCCAGCCGTAGAGAATTTTTTAGCTTTTGATGAGTCATTTTCTGTACTGTAATAAAAGCTATATTTATATGCTTCAAGCTTGTCTTCCCAGCTGACGTTTACAGTATTCCAACTTGTTGTTGACTGACTTGCAGATATATTTGTTGGAGCTTGCAGGCTGCTGTAGACAAATGAACAAGATGTATTTTTACTGAAATTACTTTCATTATTTTCTTTATCTACTGCTTTAATCCAAAAATAGTAGGTTCCAGATTCTGGGAGAGAAACATTTTTGTTGCCTTTATATGTATTATCGGCCTGCTTATAAGCATATCCATTTGAACTGTATTTCTTAGCAGTTTCTTTATTATCTTCTGTGTTGTAGTATACATAGTACTTATACACATCAACTGTATCTTTCCAGGTTAATGTAACTTCATTTGTCGAAGTCGCTGATTGGGCGGCAGAGAATTCAAGAAGCGGATATTCTGTGTTTTTTGGTGTGTTGTCCTGCGGCAAATCTGTTTCGGAAGAATTCTTTCCCGAAGGTGTGCTTTCAGCTGGAGTGCTTTCTGAAGGATTGTTTCCCGATGGATTGCTCTCTGCTGGAGTATTTTCTGTTTGTGTGTTTCCAGAAGGAATGTTTCCTGATGGATGCTGACAGGCTGAAATAAACAGTACTGCAATAAGTAATGTTGTTACAAAATAGATTTTTTTGAGTTTTAATCCCATATTTTTTTTTCTCCCTTTTATTGTTGTATTAATTAATAGTATTGAGAAAAAATTAAGTTTTCAAGAAAAATGAAATTTTAATCCACCTTTTAACTCTGGCAGGCTGATTCTGTATTTTTGTGCAAGAGCAGGACCGCAGGAATTTGAACCAACGCCGGCCATTTTCCAGTCGACGCAGATTACATTGCTTTCGCATTTTTCAAGTTCCCAGTTGTGGCGTTTTGTAAAAAGTTCTTCCTGTGTATATTCCGAGGCGTTAAAGCTGATTTTTTTTGCGGTGTGTTCTGCGGCAGCATGTTCATCCAAAGCGGCAGTTGCAGTTTCGTAGCCCGTAAATTTTATCGTGCAATCAGGCGAAATAATTTTTACATAGCGGCAATCGTAGTGCGAACTGTTTTCCTGCGGGCGGATGTAATCTTCGTGCATTTCGGAAATTTTCTGCGTAAACTTTCCTACGTAATCAAGCTGGTGTTTGTCGATATAACTTTCGTTCGGTCCAAAGCCAAAATATTCTGCGGTATCAAAACTTTTATCTACAAAAAGCCTTATTCCAATGCGCGGAAGGAAAGTAACTTTTGAAGATGTGTGTAAATTAAAATCGATCCCAAGAGAACCGTCGTTTTTAATAGTGTAAATAATTGTTCCGTAAGCAAACGGCTGATTAACGCTCCATCCGAATGATTGTTTAACGGTGATTCGGGCAGCAAATGCGTGATGTGCATTTTCGGGCATTCTATTTTCCCGTGCGGTTGTTTCTGCGTTTTGGCAGTTGTTTTCGTCGTCAGTTGCAATCTTTTTTTCCACCGTGATTTTGTAAATCTTAGTTTCGTAATCATGCAGGTGATTGTTGAACCATTCTCCGCGCTGACTGTCGTTGTCGGTTGGAGCACGCATAAAGTTCATCTTGAGAGGCTTCTGTAAAATCTCTTTTCCGCCTTTTTTGATTGAAGAAATCAAACCTGTCCTGCAATCAAAGGTGTACTCAATACCGTTCGCAGTTATTTTGTGAACGGCTGTGCGTGCGGCGAGTGGTGAAGGTTCGTTTTGTTCGGTGAGCGGGCTGGCATTTGAACTTTCGCATGTTGTGCTATTTTCGTTGCCAATGCAATCTTTATACCATTCAACCATTCTTGCAATTTCTTCGCGGGCGTTTTTCTGAATGCCTTTTTCATCGCGTTTTCCAGGCTCTGGTATATTGTTTGCAATTACATCCGGCTTCCAGCTGCCGTTTTTAAGAATTGTAACTTCGTCGGTCGGGTCTTCAGTGCCAAGTTTTAGCTGGTCAAAACAAACTTCAAAGCCTTTTTTGCCCCAGAGTTCATCGTTTTTCTGCGTAAACACAAATCGGATGAAGAATTCTGCGGGGGCGGAAGTTTGCACGTCCTTTGTAGACGCAATCTTTTCATTTTCGGCTGGGGCTGATGTTTGTGAGCCCTTTGCGGAAGCAACTTTTTCGTTTTCTTCAATCTCTTTTTTTATCGCTTCTGGGAAGTCTTTTAATTCAACCTTTGTTCTTGCAAGCGGTTCAACATCTGCAGTCTGCAAATCTGAAGTAAAAATCACATCTCCGTCTTTTGAAATCTCGTAATAAAAATCGAGTTTGTCTTTAAGGTTTGCAAAAGCCATCAGGTTCCAGAATTCGTAAGATTTGAAGTCCAGAGCCCCCAAGTTGCAGCTGTTACATTTTGTAGTATCTGCGCCGCAGTTTCCGCTTACATTTTTTCCAGACTCGCCACAGTTTGTAGTATCCGTGTCGCAATTCTTCCATTTGCTTACTCTTATCGGGCGGTAAACTTGTTTTGCTTCCTTTAAGCCTGTATGTGGAGTCCTGTCTGGGTAAACAAGGCCGTCGCAGCAGAAATTGCCGTCGTTGTGACGTTCGCCCCAGTCGCCGCCGTAGCCGTATTTTTCTTTGCCGTCAGCGCTTTTTCCAAGACTTATAGAATGATCACACCATTCCCAGATAAATCCGCCGCAAAAACGGTCATCGCTCCAGAAGGCTTTGTGGTAATCTTCCAAATCTCCAGGGCCGTTTCCCATTGCGTGGCAATATTCGCACATAATGTAAGGGCGTTTTTCATCTTTGTTATTTATATTTGCCTGCCAGCCGGTCGGATCAGGGTACATTCTTGAAACTACATCAAAAATTTCATCACTTGTCTTGTCCTGCTTGTGAACACTTTCGTAATGCAAAAGACGTGTATCATCAAAAGCTTTAATCCATTTTGCTGCTTCAACAAAATCTTCGCCTAAACCGCTTTCGTTTCCCATGGACCAGAAAATTACACAAGGACGGTTAATATCGCGGGTAACCAGAATCTGTTCGCGGTCCAAAATTGCATCCTTAAAAAGCTTACTTCCAGCCGCAAGTGCAATTCCCGAATAATCAGACCAGTCCCAGCCAAAATGATTATTTATGTTTACACTTCCGTGCATTTCAAGGTCAGCCTCGTCAATCACATAAAAACCATAGCGGTCACAAAGCTTGTAAAAAAATGGAGCATTAGGGTAGTGCGAAGTTCGGATTGCATTTACGTTGTGCTGCTTCATTAAATCAAAATCGTGCTTAATCTGGGCCTCGCTCGCATAATAGCCGGTGTCTGGATAAGAATCGTGACGGTTTACTCCGCGGAACTTAATTTTCTGCCCGTTGATTTTTACAATTCCATTTTCCGCCGAAATTTTTCTGAATCCAACTTCCTCGCCAATAATTTCGTCTTCCGTCTGCAGCGTAAGTTTGTATAAAACCGGAGTTTCCGCCGACCAGAGCAGAGGGGTTTTTACAGGGATAAAGATAGGGAGGGGGAGGTCTTTCCTGCCTATAATCGAAGAGCCGTTAAAAAAATTGTGCATACAATTTTTAGGCTCATCGATAGAATGGCTCGGAACAACTGGTTGTTCCGTCGCGACATGTTTACCCTCTTGTAGCTCGCAGGCAGCAGAATCATCTGTATTCTCAATTGCAATCTCTTTTTCAAAAAGTAGCTCCCCATCTGGAGATTCAAGCTTAATTTTTGTGACAAATGCTCCATTCGTTTGAACCGTCAATTCAATTCCACTCTTTTCCCCATCACAAATAGTCTTAACTCTGTAATTTGTAATTCTTTTCTGAGGACGGCTCAAAACATAAACATCGCGGAAAATGCCCGAAAGCCTTATTTTGTCCTGATCTTCAAGGTAAGTTCCAAAAGACCATTTTAAAACGGCGACGGTAATTTTATTTTTGCCTTCGTGTAAAAAATCAGTAATGTCAAATTCCGAAGTATGATGCGAAACTTCCGAAAAACCTGCGAATTCATCATTAATATATAAATAAAAACAGCTGTCTACGCCTTCAAAACAAAGAATCATGCGGTCTGGGGTGGTATGTGCGGCGGCGGTATGTGCGCTTGAAGTTGCGTTTTCGTGGGCGGTGGAGTTTGCCTGTGCATTTTGTTTGTTTGCCTTGTAATCATAATACCTTGTATAAACTCCACACGGGTTTTCATCGGGAACAAAAGGTGGATTATAAGTTATAGGGTAGCAGACGTTGGTATATTGCGGAACATCAATTTCTTTGTCGTCAAAAAACTCAAGCTGCCAGTTGGAAGGAACTTTTATTTTTCTGTCGGCCTGAACATTTGTAAAATCTTCTTCCAGATCGAGTAGGCTTTTGTAATATTTAAAATCCCATTCGCCGTTTAATAGTTCAAAGCGGCTGGAATTTTCGCGCACATCAAAAGGATTTTCTCCCTCTTCAAACGGAATAAAATATGCGTGATTTTCGAGAGTATTTATATGAAAAGTTTCCGGATTTTCATGGTAAATCATATAAGATTTTGGTGATTTTTTATTACCTGTCGAATTTGTACTCATTGAGGTCTCCATTTTTTTTTAATTAATTTCGGATTTTATGTTTAAAAAATTATATCAGAAAAAAATATGCGTTTATATACAAATTATATACTAATATATCCCGATTCTTTTTAATTTTGGCTCACAGCGGCAATCAGTTATTTTCAGAATGATTTTGTTTGTTCTAGTTTGCAGTCTGATAATTTTTTTGTAGCCGATTGTAGTTCCCTGGTAGATGAGCCTTCCGTTCTGGTCTGAAATGTCGAAACTTTCTATGCGCTGGCTCTGTTCAATATCTTCCTGAATGATGATGTATTTTGGCTTTGTGGATAAAAAATCTTCCTGAGTCGAGTTTGTGTATTTTTCAGAAAATGATGAGTTTTCCGCGCCCTCTAAATCAATTTGCAGATTGTAATTTTTGACATCCCATTGTAACAAGGTTTGGATTTCATCTTGATTCAGTTCTTTTATAGGATTTGCAAATTCTTTCCGTAAAAATTCGCCGAGTTCCTGTAAACGCAGAACATCATTTTTGTGGAAAAGTCCCTGGCGGGTAGGGGGAATATTCAGCAGAAAAGTTGCGTTTCCACCAACGGAATTAAAGTAAATGTTTGTAAGTTCTTCAAGCGATTTTACCTTGTCGTTTTCGTATTCGTGGTAGAACCAGCCCGGACGAATGCTTGTGTTTACTTCTGCGGGGTACCAGATTAATTCTTTTTCATTTTGTAAAATTTCGCGGCTTCCTAAATCCTGATCACTGGCACTTATTTTTCGCTCTCGGAATTCATTTGAATCTTCGTGCTGGCTTTGTTCTTTTATAATTTCTGTGTCTTTTGTTCTTGCAGGAACTACACTCCATTCACTTTTTCTGCAATGCCCGGCTTCGTTTCCGCACCAGCGAATATCTGGCCCGCAAACACTTATGCATGCTTCTGGCTGCAGTTTCCTGATTACGCTGTAATAACGTTCAAAATCATAAATCTGTTTTTTACCGTTCGGGCCTTCACCACAAGCTCCGTCAAACCATACCGAAAAAACATCCCCGTAGTTTGTAAGAAGTTCCGTCAGCTGATTCACAAAAAAATCATCATAGGCCTTACCTTGCCCATAAAGTTTACAGTTTCTGTCCCACGGAGAAAGATAAACGCCAAATTTTAGACCGAATTCGCGGCATGCTTCCGAAACTTCGCGCACAATATCACCTTTGCCGTTTTTGTATGGACTTGCTGCAACTGTGTGTTTTGTGTATTTGCTTGGCCACAAACAAAATCCGTCGTGATGTTTGCAGGTAAGAATCAGACCTTTCATTCCGGTTGTTTTGATTACCTTACACCATTGCCTGGCATCCATTTTTACAGGATTAAAAATTGCGGGACTTTCCGTTCCGTCGCCCCATTCTCTGTCGGTAAACGTGTTCACCGTAAAATGCACGAATGCGTAAAATTCTAGTTTCTGATGTTCAAGCTGTCTTTTGCTCGGTCTAATTTGTACAAGTCGTTCATCCAAAGTCATATTAATCTCCTGCTTGTGTGTCATCGTTGAGGGAGTGCGATAATCTATCAATCATAATCCTCATATTTTTTAGAAAAGGCTGCATATTCACCAATGATTACAGGTAAGCCAAGTCTTTTCTGCCAGCGCTCATACATTGTAAAATCATTTCGTAAGTCATATTCATGCTGCCACGGAGTCCATTTTGCAGTCATTGTTGTCCAGGTTGCGTTATTAAAACAAAATCCCTGCGGTGTATAATTGTGAACTTCTATAATAATGTGATTTTCAACCGTATCTTTTACACCAAGAATCTGCATGTCACGGTCGGAACCGCTGCAACCACGTGGAGAAATTATCAGGTTCCGTTTTGCGTTGTTTCCGCCTGTTGCACGAACTGTATCTACAAAAAGCTGATTCCATTTATTTATATATTCAAATACAGAAAATGGCGGTGTCCACGAATCAGCTTCATCGGTAACTTCGTTCATACTTGCAAAAACAAGGCGTTCATCATAATCTGCAAATTCGTTGGCAATCTGCGTCCATAATTTTTCAAAACGCGGTGAATATTTATTGTACATTCGTTCTGTTGCGCAAACCCACCCGTCATGATGAGTATTAATTACGCAATACATACCTTCATCAATAACATAATCTACAACTTCGTGAACTCTTTTCATCCAATCTGCGTCAACGTTATTATTTTTATCCAAATGTTCTGCCCAGGTGACTGGAACCCGTACAGCACCAAAACCAAGTTCTTTTACATAATGAATTGCTTCCCGCGTTGTAACAGGCATTCCCCATGCAGTCTCAAAAGCTTTAGTTGTAACTTTTCCGTTTGCATCCTTTTCTCCCCACTGAATAATCCATCCTATTTCTCCTTTGCCAGCTTCTTCTTTCTTCCAGTCGTAACTTGTGACATCAAGGGTATTTCCAAGGTTCCAGCCGGTTTTCATGTTGTGAACTGCAGTTGCAGCGTCTTCTTCTACAAAGCCTGTTGTTGTTTTTGTATAAGAATATTCGTCGGCAGGGTAGGAATCCATAATTGCATCTATGATTTTCTGGCGGCAGGTAAGATTTTTTCGGTCAACCAAGTCGTTGCAATCCCACCAGAAAGCAGTGTAGCCCGCTTTTTTACAAAGTGAATGGAAGAAAGTTGCGTATTGAGCCACATCTTCATCGTTCCAACCGATTTTCTTTTCGGTTGCCTTCGATGATTCGTTTTGTTGATTTTGCGAAGTTCCGTTTGTTGTACTGCAGCTAAAATTTAATATAAGTGTTACCGTAACAAATAAAAGCAATATGGATTTTTTCATATCTGTCTCCTGCTTTCATGATTTATGCTAAAATTGTAACACCGTTAAATTGATTGTGAATAACGTGCTGTGCATTATTACATATCTTTTTGTGCAGAATTACAGGAATTCAAAGGCAAGGCATGAAAGATAAATCAGCATCTGCGTAGAATACAAACTTAAGAAATCATTCCTGAGTTCGCTATTTTTGATATTCGGTTTTCCTGAATTTCCAATGAATTCTTTCCATACATCATCAAATTGTTTTTTAGGACGGATTGCTTTTATAATTGGCTATGTCCGTAAAAAGTGTTGTTAAGATAACATAACCTGCATTCTTAGTATGATAACCATAATAACTAATTAGGTATGGTAAGTTTTAATAAATTAGATTTCTTGGATGTTCTGAATACGACCCATTTCAAAGAGTCCGACCCAACAATAATAGCAAATAAAATAAACGATTTAGGCGTGAATGGGGTAACAAACGCTGGGATTGATTCTTTGCTTAAAACAACAATCCATAATGAAGCAATAGGTAGAAATGAAATTCCTATTGGAAATGGACAAATGTTGGACCTAAGAGATAGAAACGCTTGTCAAAACTTTTATAATCAGATAGAAGATAACTTAAATGTTCAAAATGACGCTATTCTGGATTTGGAGCAGAAAATAAAAAGAGCTATCAATGAAGTGTATAAAGGAAATGGGGATGTTCCATTCCCCGAAGCCCTTCCCAATGAAAATTAACACTCCTTTGGGTGAAACTTATAATACTCCTCTAGGAACTTATTAAGGTCTTCATCAGTTTCAATAACTGGGATGTTCTCTGAACAGATAAACGCTGTAAGTTCGTCATCACATTCCATTTTTATTGTATCACGGTATAGAACCGTCCATTTGTTTTTCAAAAGATAATCTTTGAGATTATTTATTGGAAATAATGGATAGTTTTCTCCTGACCCAGATACAAGAACTCCATTTGAAATAGAATCTTTTGTTAAAGATGATTCTCGATAAAACATAATAAAGTTTCGTTCTTCTGTTATGGGTGCTCCAACCGTAAAGTAGTATTTATTTTTCATTTCCTGCCTCCAATCTTTCCAGTTTAAATATTATAACTTATCCAACTTTTACCCTGTAAATTTACATTTTTCTTCCAAAAAAAGATTCTGCCACTACTATTAACATAGTGTAGTTTTTGTATTTAGTAAAACTAATTTTACATAGGAAGGACATTAAAGTATGAAGATTATTTTTACAAAGTTGCCTGAAGAAGGCGAAATTAAAGTTAGTTTTGATGGTGGTTCAACATTTACTGATTATAATGTAAGTGATGTTTCTGAAAATGGTATTGTTCTTGATGATAGTCAAGCATTAGGTAAAATTAAAATCAAAGGTCATGCTAATGTCCTTAAAAATCTTGAAATACTTACAGGTATTAAAACTGAACGTTCTGAATGTCATTGCTTCCAACTTTTCCCAAGTTTGTGATTTTTGCGATAGAAAGTCCGTTACGATTTACGGCTCAAGGAACACATACTTTTTCGTGTGAAAGACCACGAATGTGTGTCTGCTTCTACGATTCCGTCCAAGTTCACGCCAGAAGCCATGTTCTGCAAAGCGTCCAAGATTTTATGTCGCCAGATGAAAGCAGTATCTTTATTAATTCCACAAATTTCTGCAGACTTACGAACTGTTAATCCGTCCATCATACAAGAAATGTATTTTTTCCAGGTAGCGAGTGACTTTTTAGAAGAAAATGTGATAGTATTGTTTCTGGCAGTAAAAGTTTTGTGGCAGTCGTGGCACATAAAACGCTGCATTAAGCCTTTATGTCCGTTTTTCTTGACGTTGATTGAATTGCAGTGTGGGCAAGAAATGCCAGTAGCCGACTTTTTATCCAAGATGAATTCCTGGAAATCATTGAAATCCAAGTCCAGTGATTCCAAGAATTCTTTTACAGATTTCAAGTCGGTTTTAGAAAGTGCTTTTAATGTCTGGAATAATTCGCTTAATGTCATACATGTAATAACATAGTGCGAATTTTTTATTTGTCAGCTAAAAAACAACACTTTTTACGGACATAGCCATTTTCTTAAGGGATACTATGCTAAAGGGGTAACTTACTAAAGTTTTTATGACAGGGGGGGGAAGAGGTGGAAACTGCTAAAGTTTGCAAGATAGGGTAAAATAATTCGAAAAAAAAATTATTTTTTTTGAAAAAAAAGCATTTTACTTATAGACACTTTTTGTTCTG
>CAMOWQ010000038.1 GCA_946628495.1 uncultured Treponema sp.
AACCTTTCATAAGGTTTGCACGTGTAAGATATTCGTTTGCAGAGAATACACCAATGAAATTTTCACCAGGAATGTTCAGGAATTTTGGGAGACCCGCACCTGTACCAACAAATGCAGCATCAAAACCTTTTTCGCTAAGAAGCTGATCAAGAGTATCTGTACGACCAACAAGGAAGTTCAATTCAAATTTTACGCCGATTTTTTCAAGATTAGCAATTTCTTCCTGAACGATTTTCTTAGGAAGACGGAATTCAGGAATACCGTACATCATAACACCGCCGGCTTTATGGAATGCTTCAAAAACCGTTACTTCATGACCAGCTCGTGCACAATCAGCAGCAACTGTAAGACCAGCAGGACCAGCACCAATTACAGCAACCTTTTTTCCAGTTTTTGGTGCAAGTTCAGGAACAGAAACAAGACCGTTCTCGCGTTCCCAGTCTGCAACAAAGCGTTCCAAACGTCCGATTGAAACAGATTTTTCTGCATCTTTCCAAACTTTACCAACAGTACATTTTTCCTGACACTGTTTTTCCTGAGGACATACACGTCCACAGATAGCAGGAAGAAGGCTTGTCTGTTTGATGATATCAACAGCTTCCTTAAATTTTCCATCAGCAATCTGCTTAATGAAACCTGGAATATTAATATTTACAGGACATCCTTCCATACAGAAAGGTTTTCCACACTGAAGACATCGGTTTGCTTCAACAACAGCCTGTTCAGCAGAAAAACCAAGTGCAACCTCATCCATTTCTCTGGCACGTTTTACAGGATCTCTTGCAGGCATTTCCATCTGAGGAATAGCATTTCTATCTTTTGGAGTAAGCTTTCCGTTTGCCTTTATAAGATTCTGAATTTCATTATATTTTTCAGTAACATCAATTGACATTTGTAACCTCACTTTTTATTTGGCAAGAGCATCTGCCTGAGCCATCATACGGCATTTATGATTATCTTCCTGTTCGCGTGCTTTAAATGATTTCATACGAAGCATCATATTATCCCAATCAACCTGATGTGCATCAAATTCAGGACCATCTACACAAACAAACTTCGTCTTTCCACCGACAGAAACACGACAACCACCGCACATACCGGTTCCGTCAATCATAATTGTATTCAAAGAAACGGTTGTTTTAATGCCATATTCTTTTGTTGTAAGAGCACAGAATTTCATCATAATTGGAGGTCCAATTGCAATTACTTCTGCTGGCGGACACTGACTTTCACACAATTCTTTTACAGGAACAGTAGAAACACCCTTGCGTCCGGCAGAACCGTCATCTGTCATAATTATTACTTCATCAGCAAGCGCACGCATTTCATTTTCGTAAATAATTAAATCCTTATTTCGTGCACAAATTACCATTATAACTTTATTTCCAATAGCTTTATGAGCCTGAACGATAGGATAACATGGAGCAACTCCAAAACCGCCGCCTACTACAAGAACAGGTCTGTCATATTTTTCAATTTTAGACGGATTTCCCAAAGGACCGAGTACTGTAGGAAGACTGTCTCCAGCCTGCATGAGCGAAAGTTTATAAGTAGTTGCACCTACAGCCTGAAAAGCAAGAGCAATCCAGCCCTCTTCTGCATTTGCATCTGCAATTGTCAGCGGAATTCTTTCACCATATTCTGATTCGACCTGAATAATAACAAATTGGCCGGCTTTTCTGTTACGAGCAATTTCAGGAGCTTCTACACGCATATAGAAAACACCTTCAGAAAGCTGTTTTTTGTCAATAATCTTAAACATTTTTGCCCTCATAAATAAATTTATAGCACTTATATTTTACTGTATGACGTTATTTGCGACAATAGGGGTAAAAATAAAAATGGTTCTGCATTCATTTCGAAATGAAGCGTACTTCAAATCAGAAGAATACAAAACCTTTTATTTCAATCTAATCTTTTATTGCAATCTAATCTTGTATTTCAATAATCAGTTATACTTCAATATAACTATTTGAATTATTAAAGACCAGCTGCAAACATAATGTAAGCACTTGCACCATTTACATCAAAACTCTTTATGAAAGAAGATGATGAAACTGCAATACCCAAATCAATCTGAACAAGTCTAAGACCGATAGAAGCTTTTACTTTGTTAATGAATACCTGATCCTGATATTCAGTTGAAACTCCTGCGCTTAACAAACCGCCAAAGATTGTACTGTCAACTGATACATAATATTCAGGATATGAAACAGGATTTACGAACGGACGTCTTACACCAACACCAGCACCACCTGTAAGAACAAGGAATTCTCCGAACGGTGAGAATTTAGCGTAAGCCATTGCTTTTAATGGACGATGTGCTGCAAATTCTGAATTTCTTCTATATGTAAACTGCAAGTTATCCATAATATTTCCCTGTGCACCATTATTGGCAGATGTTTCGTTCTCTTTTCCCATATTGTCCAAAAGTTCAGACAAAGAGAATTCTTCTTCAAATGGGAACGAAGCTTCAGCAGAATAATTAAGCGTACCAGGTTTAATTGGAATACGAACTTTACCGATTATAGAAAATGAACGGTTCAAAGGAAATTCTACAGATGTACCAAAGTCAAAGCCAAGATGGTTAATGAAATAAGAAACTGCTTCATCAACAGAAAGACTTGTTACCTGAGAATAATCTCCATTAATAAGTTTTTCAACATCGAACAATGCATAAATAGTTCCAGCACCTTCCGTTCTAGCCTTGAATTTTGCATCCGTTGTATTCTGCAAAACAACCTTCATTTTTGAAGTATCTGCAACAGCAAGCGGTACAAAGAATCCTGGTATAACGTCTATCTTCAATTTTTTTGTATAAACTCCAATAGAAGGTTCTACCGTCAAGAAACTTTCAAAATATACGTCCGGCTTAATCGTCAATTCCTGACCTTTATTATAACCTTTTCCCAAGAAATCGAACAAAGACTGATTAATATTCACAGAACCATAAGCATCTGCTCCAACACTTACTCCAAAATGAAAATGAGGAAAATTAAAATTTAAAGCAGCAAACGGTTTTATTTCCGTAGATGCATTAAAACCAGACTCTGGAACAATATTTGCAATCTTTGTCAGATCAATTACAATATGCTCTACCAGGAAATCAGACATTGCAAATGTATTATTTTCAAGAGTTAAATCTGCACCTGCCTTTACTTCAATAAACCTGCTGTTTAAACCGCCCGCAAACAATGAAAATGAAAGCAGACAAGTTGAAATAATTACCGCTATTTTTTTCATGACTCATCCCTCCTTATTGATTAGAAGCAAAAACAGGTATTTCACCGTTTGCCATGATAGTAAGATCCAAAGCTGTCGAGAAGTTCATATCTCTTGAAATATACAACCAGTTATCCTCTTTTGTTTCGCTATTTACTGCAGGAACAACAAGCTTTACAGATGGATTCAAAGGATACTTATTCAGGAGTTTCTTAACGTTATCAACAGCAATTTTTCCGTGCTCAACAGTAAGGACAAAAGGATCTGTACCGTCATTATATAAATCAACTACAAGCTGAACATCGCCATGGAACGGACATTCCTTAGTTCTGTATTCAATACAAGCAGATTCAATTAACGCAATGAACTTATCGATATCTTCGCCAAAACCCGGACCGCTACGATTAAGCAAATCAGCATTTTCACCGTCCTTTGACATTCCAATCATTTCCATTAAGTCAACATTCAAATCCTTAGAGAATTTGAGTTTTAATGGAACTGCAATGTATGCAACAACAGCAACTGATTTTACGTCAGTCTTTTCGAGGTCTGATTTTTTAAGAACACAAGTACCATTACCTGAATTAGAGAATGCAAGGTTATAATCAAACTTAATTGTTTCACCGTCAGCAGCATTATTGATAATTTTTACCAAATCAGCACTTATACTTGCCTTTACGTTATCAAGATTTGTTATAACAACATCATCTTCATCTTTTTCAAGTTTAGGAAGATCAGACATTGTCATATTCTTATCTTTAAGCAAATCTACACAAGCATCTTCATTATTTTTATTAGTATAAATCTTTGCACTACCGTAGAAACTTGCATTTTCAAAGAGATCAAGGCCTGGAACTGCACAATAAAGATAAACAGGAATACTTTCGAGCTGAACTTTCAAATCTTCGCTATTAAAGAAACCATTGATTGCATCAGAAATAACGTCAAGAGAAACTCCCGTATCAAGAGAACCTGACTGTGCATAGTCTGAAATATCAACTTCAATCTGATTCCAGTCGATATCACAAAGTGCTTCAAGAGCAAGCTTATATGTTTCTCCTGGGCTAACGTGCTTAAGAACCATACGTTTTGGTTTTTCTGTAGTTGCGCCCGGAAGACTAAAAGATGCCAATACATCAACAGAATTAAATTCATCTGCAGCAGATGGAGTTGAAGCAAGTTTGATTACAGTCGGTTCGCCGACAAATTTGATTTCTTTCTTTTCTGTTTCTGACGTTCCTGAATATACAGTCTGAGTCTGATCAAGTTTAAGGAAGTTAGATTTTATAGAAATTGAAATATCATTTCCAGCTGGAAGTGTATTGATATATCTTGCACCAATCATTGTGCTTGCAATATCGATAGACTTAACTTTATCGACAACTTCTGCAGGAAGTTCCTGTGAATATGATTTAGAAGTTTCGAGTTTTTTAAGTTCCAATGCAATTTCACCAATTGTATTAATTTCAGCCTTTGCATTGATTGCAAGATTTTTTTCAAAATCAATGTTTGAATTCAAGAAAGAAATTGTCAAATCAGCCTTAAGATTTGTATCCTGAGCCTTGATTTCTGTACCAGCCAAATCAATTACATCAGTACCTTCTGTAGTACTACCCTGAATACCGCCAGTAAGAACTATGTTCTTTTTGAATGTAAGACCTGTCCAACCTTCAGGCTGTACGATTGAAAGTATAATCTTTCCTTTTTCAATCGTACAAGATTCAATAGAACCGTCAGAGCTTGAATTAAGCATGTCTGCAGTAGGAAGATCTGTATCTATACCAATTTTGATATCTGAAAGCGTAACGCCTGTTGCTTTAGAAACAACACCGTCTTTTACGTTACAGATATAAGGAGTAGGTATAACTGTATTTCCAAACGAAATAGACATTCCAGTTTTATAGAATGTAAAATTCTCCGGCAAAGAACCTGTATAAGTCTTTGAATTTACAATGTAGAATTTTGCACATTCCTGACCGTTATAACTGATTGTAGCAGTTCCTGTATATGGAACAGAGAAATTGAAAACAAGTTTTCCGCTCTTATAAGTAACAGATTTAAATGATGCATTCTGTGAATTCAAAGCAGCATTATCTGTATTAAAAGAAATATCACCGCTTCCTGTACCACCAAAAATAATCAGGTTTCCAAGAAGAGTTTTGATAGAATCCATATTAATTACTTCTGATCTATCAACAGCAACCGCTGGAACTGCAATTTCCTGTTCAAACTTCAAAGAACTTAATACGGAATCAAGTGAGGTTTCAGAAAGATAAGAAGCAAAATCGATAGGTATTTCCTGCAAAGTGATTTTTGACAAAAGCTGAAGTTTATCAGCCTCTTCGTCTGTTCCTTCAGGACAATACTTCATTAAATCCAAAGATAACTGATCGTTACCGGTTCCTTGTGTAAGCTGAGAAAAATCAATCAAGGATGAAAGATCTTTCGATACGTTTGCAACTGCAAAATTATATTTTGCCTTTGTTTTTACCGATACGTCTTTTGGCAATGTAACATTGGAAAAATCCATACAGCCAGACAACGATAAAACAACGCAACATAAGATTGCAAGCCGCACTCTTGAAAAAACTGAGTTTTTCATTATAAAAGCCCTCCTATAAATAGTATGCACAGTTTACAATATAACACCTAGATAGACAAGAATTTTCACCAAACACAGAAAGAAAATAACTTTATTTTTAACAGGTTACAAAAATTTTAATCTTCTTCATCTGTTTCAGAAATTCCGCGTTTTTTATTAAGAAGTTCTACGAAATTTTTGCTTGAAATCGGCTTTGAAAATAAATATCCCTGAATATAATCACAATCAAGATTTTCCAGAATGCGAACCTGTTCTTCGGTTTCAACACCTTCTGCAACAACTTTCATGCCAAGAGATTTTACCATTTTAATTGTATGCTCAAGAATGCTCATTGCTTTTTCTTCTTCCATTGCAGCCCAAATAAGCGTTTTATCCAGTTTGATTGCACAGAACGGATAATTAACAAGGCTTGAAGTATTAGAAAAGCCGGTTCCATAATCATCAAGAGAAAAGAATATCTTTCTTTTCATAAGTTCGTTCATATTTTGTAGAAGAGTTTCTTTTGAAACTATAGCCGCTGTTTCCGTAACTTCAAAATTAATAAAACTGTAATCAAGATTATATGCATCCATAATAGAAATAATCTGTCGGTAAAGTTTATCCTGCATACATTGAACGACAGAAAGATTTACATGAATATACTCTATTCCTTTTTCCCACAATTTTTCTTTTACCAGAAAACGGCAAACCTGCTCAAAAACATATTCACCGATTGGAAGTATAATTCCGTTTTTTTCTGCAACTGGAATAAATTCATCTGGACCAATATAACCAAGTTCTTCATTTTTTAAGCGGATAAGCGCTTCTGCCGTAGTAAACCTGTTCTTTTTAAGAGAAAAAATCGGCTGAAAATAAACATCAAATTCACTTTTGCGAATGGCATTTTTAAGAATTTGCAGAATCTGATTTTCGCGGCGGCGTTTTGCAAGTATATATCGGTTCACCTTTTCAACTTTACCGACATCAGAATCATTAAAGTTAGATAAAGAAGTTTCTATTAAATCTACAACATCTTCAACATTATCCGCATCTGCAGGACAGGTAAGATACGTTATATAAACGGAAACGGCAATTTCTGTATCGCTTCCAGGCACAGAAACAGATTCTTTAAACAGATTTCGTATTCTTTCAATAACCTCATACTGAACGTTAACATCATCTGGAAGAATGATTGCAAAACGGGTACGCGAAATTCTAAAAATATTTTTATAACCGCAGATATTTCTTATTTCATTCGAAATATAAATCATAAGGTTCATTCGGTTGTCGTAACCGATTGTCTGATTAAGATATTTCAGGCCTACAAGTTTTACACCGACAATTCTAAATGATTTCTGCTTTCTTAAATGATTTCTCACAATTTCGACAAAGCCTTTTCTATTAAACAAGCCTGATTCATCTTCTACAAAAGAAGTTGGATTTTCCAGAGAATTGTAAATAAAAAAGAACGAAAATGAAGAAATAAATACTACTATCTGAACCCTGTGATTCAATTTTGTCTGAACTATAATTGCAAAAAAAATAATCATTACATAAAGAATAAGAGTTAGAATCTGTTCTTTTGTAAACTGATAAAAATAACTGCCAATATAACATGCAGACAGAAAAAAATAATAACTTGAAACAATATATACAAGCGGAAAAACACTTCCATGTATCAGAGTAAAATCGGATGAAAACTTGAAAACCCAGCCTGTAAACGGACTCAAAATTACAAGAACTGAAGAAATTATCAACGGAATGTTAAGAATAAAAGCATCTTTTAAATCCATCATTTTGTTTACAGACACATAGGCATAAATACAATTTGTAAACGAAGCCGGAACAACAATAATGAATATAAAATATAAAGTTTGAGCAATATAAACATAGATTAAAAGAGAAGGTTTATTCAGCATGATAAGAATTCGAGTTATAAAATCAAAAATACTTGAAAAAATAACAAAAGCAAGCAAAAAACTAAAACTTTTTGTCACTCTTGTATTTATCATTTTTTTAATGAAAAAACTTATCAACAAAGTTAGAGAAAAAAGTATAGCGGCAATATCAAAATCATAAATTTCCGACACCGATAACCTCGTAATAAAACACTATATCACTTTAAATTTAAGTATAAAACAGATGTCCGATGTATGCAAAAAAAAATACAATTATCATGTCGAATTTTTATATTATTTTGCACATTTAAGATATAATATTGGCAGTGAGTAAAATACACAAAATATGTGCATTCGCATTTTCAGAAAACGACAAATCAATATGGAGGACAATTATGGCATGTTTTACTGTTCCTGCAGCAGAAGCAATTATTACAACAATTGCAGAGCAAATCATCAAATCAAGAGAAAATAAAAAGGCATTAAGCGGTGCTGTGAGTACAAAGGCTGATTCTGAGCAGAATTCTAAAATCAGTTTTTCTACAAAACTCGGCTGGCTGAACAAACTTTTATGGGGAGGTTCTGCACTGCTCGCTTTTGAACATGTATGGCATGGCGAAGTTGTTCCATTCTTTCCATTCCTTACTGCTGTAGAAAACGGAGAAACTTCAGAAATGCTGCACGAAATGGCAACGACTGGTGTATGCATGGCACTTATTGTAACGGCTGTCTGGGGCATTATGGTAGGAGTTGTTTCTTTAATAGAAAAATCATCCGAAAACAAAAACAAGGCATCTTCAATAAATGCCGCAGGAAGTGTGGTATGACACTGCTTACTACAGTTTTTGCAGCAATAATCTGTGCTATTATATGGTACAAAAATGAAGAAGCACGTACATTAAAAGTTGGAACTCTTTGTCTTATATACTCAGGAGCTTCTTTAATGTGGCTTATAGATGCTATCTTTGAATATGCTGAACTCGGAGCTGAATCATTTATACCGGCACCGCTCGACATGCTCAATGATTTTTACCTTGGACTTTCGGTTGTGGCTCTTGGTCTTATTATCTGGCTTGTTATTGTATTTATCCGAGACCCGAAAGGTGTTGTAAAAGCAGCACTGTTTAAGAAAAAATAATTGGAACTTAAAGACTTCTTTAAAGAACACCGTCAGGTTGCAGTAGCATTTTCTGGCGGTGTTGATTCAGCCTATCTATTGTACGCTGCAAACAAATATGCAGAATCTGTACGTGCATATTATGTCAAAACGGATTTTCAGCCGGCTTTTGAATACAACGACGTTCTTACTCTGGCAGGACAACTGGGAATTTCGCTATGCATTATGCCTTTTGATATCTTAACAAACACAACTGTTACAGAGAATCCCGAAAACCGCTGCTATTATTGTAAACAACAAATTTTTTCTACAATTCAGGCTCAGGCGCGAGAAGACGGATATTCAGTTTTACTTGACGGGACAAACGCGGACGATGATGTAAACGACCGCCCCGGAATGAAAGCATTGCAGGAACTTAAAGTTTTATCGCCATTAAGAGAATGTGGCCTTACAAAGCAGATGATACGAAATCTTTCGAAAGAAGCTGGCTTATTTACCTGGAACAAACCTTCGTATGCATGTCTTGCAACACGAATTGCGCACGGTAACAAAATTACTGCTGAAAAACTAAAAATGACGGAAAAATCAGAAGATTACTTAAGGTCTATTGGATTCAGTAATTTTAGGATACGCCTGATGGAAAAAAATACGGTACAATCATCAGAGAAAAAATATACAGCACGAATTGAACTTACCCGTGAACAGCTTCCATTGCTTTTAGATAATCAGGATGAAATTGTTACAAGACTCAAAAATGAATTCGGCTATTGCAATGTTTTATTAAATTTGGAGATGAGACATGAACAGTGAAATAAAAAAACTTTTGGAAAATGTACGGAACGGAAGCGTATCCGTAGACGAGGCATTGCTTCAAATAAAAAAACAGCCTTTTGAAGATTTAGGCTATGCAAAAATCGATTTACACAGAAAATCTTTACAAGGTACTGCTGAAGTTATTTACGGAGCAGGAAAAACTGCGGAACAGATTTCGGGCATTATAAAGGCAATGTATTCTTCAGGGCAAAAAACTATTCTGATTACCCGAATGGATGAACAGAAGGCATTCAGCGTTGCAGAACAGCTTGAATCACAAAAGATTTTGCTTGATTACAGAAAAGATGCGCGTCTTGGAATTACAGGTCCGTTTCCAAAACCAGACGGAATTGGAACAGTTGTTGTTGCAACCGGCGGTACAAGCGACATTCCTGTTGCCGAAGAAGCAGCCGTTACAGCAGAAGTTTTAGGGAACAAAGTTACAAGATTATATGATGTAGGAGTTGCAGGACTTCACCGTTTGCTTTCGCATCTTGATGAAATAATGAATGCTTCCGTAATAATTGCCGTTGCAGGAATGGAAGGCGCTCTTGCGAGTGTAATTGGAGGTCTTGCAGACTGCCCGGTAATTGCAGTACCAACAAGCGTTGGTTACGGGGCATCGTTCAACGGACTTTCTGCACTGCTTTCCATGTTGAATTCCTGTTCAAGCGGTGTTTCTGTTGTAAACATAGACAACGGTTTTGGAGCGGGATATCTTGCAAATAAGATTAATCATATATGCAAGGGCACAGGCAATCAGCAATAAAAAAACGCAATTAGACAGCGCAATTTTTGTAATGCAATTTTTATAAGGATGTAAAATGAAAACAATCTATTTTGATTTACCGATGGGTGCCGCAGGAGACATGCTTTGCGGCTCTCTTTACGAACTTTTAAATGATGAAGAAAAAAAACAATTTTTAACCGAAATAAATAATGCAGGAATTCCGGGCGTAAAAATACAGGCTGAAAAATCAGTAAAATGCGGCATTACAGGAACACATTTTTCGGTTCTGGTAAACGGCACGGAAGAAGAAAGTATAGATGTTCATAATCATGAACATACTGAACACGAACATCACCATCATGAAGAAACTTTCAGCGGCGAACATTCTCACGACGAGCACAATCATGAACATCACGTCCATACTGAGCACGACATGCATGATGAACACGCTCCCCACCACCACCATCATCACTCAAGTATGGCAGATATAGAAGGCATAATTTCCTCGCTTGCTGTTCCTGAAAAAGTAAAAAATGATGCAATTGAAGTTTATAAACTGATTGCAGAGGCCGAAAGCAATGCACACGGAGTTCCTGTAAGCCAGATTCATTTTCACGAAGTTGGAACAATGGATGCGATTGCAGACATTACTTCAGCATGCCTTCTTTTGCACAAGATTGATGCACAAAAAATTTATGCTTCTTCTATAAACACTGGTTCCGGACAGGTTCATTGCGTACACGGAATTCTTCCAGTTCCAGCACCGGCAACTGCATTCATCTTAAAAGACATACCCGTTTATAACAATCACATAACAGGTGAACTTTGCACACCAACAGGAGCCGCACTTTTAAAACATTTTGTTGCAGATTTTGGAAACATGCCACCTGTAAAGATGAATGCAATCGGCTACGGCATGGGCAAAAAAGATTTTGAGGCAGCAAACTGTGTTCGGGCAATACTTGGCGAAAGCAGTGAAAAACCAGAGCAGATTCTTGAATACACATGCAATCTTGACGATATCAGCGCGGAAAGAATCGGTTTTGCACTTGAACAACTTTTTGCAGCAGGCGCGGTAGAAGCATATACGATTCCTGTTACAATGAAAAAATCACGACCTGGAAACCTTTTATGCGTTATGTGCAGAGAAAAAGACAAGCAGACAATTCTTGAAACAATTTTTAAGCACACAACGACACTTGGAGTAAGAGAAAACATAAGTAACCGTTATTTTCTTGAACGGAACATAGAAACAATAAACACAGAATTTGGCGAAGTTCATATAAAACGCGCAGAAGGTTACGGCATAAAAAGGCAGAAAATCGAATACGAAGATTTAGCGGCAATATCACGCAAAACAGGTCTTAGTATTGACGAAATTCAAAACAAAATTAATATTCAACAATTTAAATAAATAGAGGGTATTTTTATGGCAGATTTATCACACAGGAAAGCAGAAGCAAAAATCAAACTGATTGGAAAAGACGGAAAACCGCTTGTAAATACAAAAGTTTCAGTAAATCAGGTGAATCATGAATTTCTGTTTGGTTGCGGGGCATTTGAAACACTTCCCTACACCAACGGACCTGCCGTTCATAACGGCAACGGAACATTAAACGAAAAAAAGCCATTAACCGGTGCAGAAAAAGAAGCATTCCGTACACGACTTGAAGACAGAATGCAGAAATGGCTCGGACTGTTCAATTTTGGAACTCTTCCATTTTATTGGGGCGGTTTTGAACCGGAAGAAGGAAAACCAAACACAGAACAATTAATGAATGCGGCAAAATTCTTAAAAAGCAAGGGCGTTACTGTAAAAGGTCATCCACTCTGCTGGCATACTGGCTGCGTTCCATGGCTCATGAACTACGACAATGCAACAATTCTTCATAAACAGCTTGAACGCATACACCGTGAAACAGGCAATTTCAAAGGCATTATAGACATGTGGGATGTAATAAACGAAGTTGTCATCATGCCAATTTACGACAAATACGACTATGCCGTAACAAGAATATGCCGTGAACTTGGACGCGTTGGTCTTGTAAAAAAAGTATTTGATGCAGCACAGGAAACAAATCCAGACGGGATTTTCCTTATAAATGACTTTAATCTTTCTACAAACTACGAAATCTTAATCGACGGATGTTTGAACGCAGGTGTACCAATTAAAACTATCGGCTTGCAGTCACATCAGCATCAGGGAATATGGACAAAAGAAAAAACCGAAGAAATTTTAAGTCGCTTTGAACATTTTGGTCTGCCTATTCATTTTACAGAAAACACGATTGTTGCAGGTCCACTTGTAGATCCTTCCATTAGTGATTTGCAGGATGCACATTATGACGACGATGCAGCAACTCCAGAATATGAACAGAAACAGGCAGATGCGCTTGAAGCAATGTACCGCAATCTTTTCGAAAATCATCCGCTTGTTACTGCAATTACAAACTGGGATTTTGGAGACGGCGCATGGCTTAACGCACCAAGCGGAGTTATCAGAAAAGACGGTTCATTAAAACCTTCATACAACACTCTTCATCGTCTTATAAAAGAAGAATGGCACACAGCTTACGATGCCGTTACAGATGAAAACGGAATTATAAACCTTGCAGGCTTTAAAGGAACTTATGAAATTTCAAACGGTTCAGAAAAAGGATGCTTTGTCTTAAAAACAGAAAACGCAACACAAAATGAAGTTTGTCTGAACTAAATAATTTTCTGAATATTCAAAATTAAATAAGAAGGGGAACTAAAGATTGAGTTTTATACTCTTACTTAAGTTCCCCTTGTTTTTCGATAATTCTCTAATTTTATACGATTAAATTCTATTAAGTCCTAAATTACTGCAAGAAATAATAATCTACAAAATCTTATAAAAATTTTTCTACAACAATTTCGCCTGAATTAATCATACGGCGCATTGATTTTACAATTGTCTTTTGACAGCTGAACGAAAGTTTTTTATCAAAACCTTTTGCAATTTTATTTTGAATTTCTTCACGCACATTTTTACTTACATTACGAAGTATTTTTGAAACAACTTCATCATCAGAATATGCAATTGCAGCTGGAATTATTGCCTGATTTTCCCTGATAATTTTCTGAACCGCTATATCATCAAAGAAAAGGACATCTTCAAAAAACAACGCATTATTATGTATTCTTCCAACAAGATATTCATAACCTTCTTTACAAAGCAATTCTTCGAAAGCCTGAAGCTTATCAAAATCAAGAAGTTCTATACAAGCGCTTAAACGGGAATCTGAACAAACTGCATCATGTGGAAAATCATTCGAAATAAAAAAATCAAATGTTCCAGGAGTATTCATGCGTTTTTTAAGTCTCCTGCATGCATCAGAAAAAAATTCTATTGTATCTTTTTCCATACCATACATTCCAAGAGCACCAACCAATTCAGGAAGTTTTTCGCTATCTGCAAATTCAAGAATTTTTTCTCTAAGAATCTTTCTTAAATCAGCAGATTCCGTAACAAATAAACCTGCTTTTTCTACAATTTTGTCCTTTAACTCATCAACAGTAGAAATTCCCTTGAATTCATCACATTCATCAGAATTATTCTCATTAACGGCAGCAGCATAAGTATTACATCTGTTCTGTAAACCATTATTATTTTCTGCCATATCTGAATTAGCATTGTTATGCTGATTTGCATTCAATTTTTCAATTATATTATCATATTCCGCCAGAAGTTCGCTTCCCAAAGGCTCTCCTGCCATTACAGCGAGAACGCTACACATATATCGTGGATTTTCACCTTTTTGCAAACAAAGAATTCCTTCAGCCGCCATCATCAGAACAAGTTTTTCAATCTCCGACACCTGCTGCAAACAAAGTGAATTTATTGAATATACAGCAATATCCGAAATATGATATGAATCAACTCCGTCTACAACATATTCTAAAAGCCTTTTAATAAGAGTCGCTGATTTTTCAGAAAGATATTCCGAAAACAACAACGAATTCTTCTGTTCTTCAACATAGTCTTCAAGTACCAGAATGCCTTCACGACGAGCACGATAACTTGCCGTAATCAAAAATTCTGCTATTGCAAAAATACATTTTTTATCTTCGGACTTAGGAAGATATGATAAATTAAAAAGCGCCATAACTAACTCCTATACTTGTATAAATTATAATATAAAACATTTTATTGTAAAGTTTAGAAAATCCAGACTTTTTTATAATAAAGTATTCTTTTTACTTTCAAACTATCCAAAAATCAGAATTCTTCCGAAAATAATAATATGAATGTATCTTTCAAAAAAATAAGCCTTTTTATGGCAACCCTTTTTATTACAACAAGCCTTTCTGCATTAGAAGTTGATGTTGATGAAATAAAACTATCTTCTCCTGAATCATTTGAATTTGAAAATTACGGCGGCCCTCATGCGGTTATAGAATCAGCAGCGTCAATTACAGGAATTGGAACAGCACTTGGAACGGAACTTTCTCAAGATATCATTACTTCACGAACGATTCAGCCGGAAGCAAAATATTCGGTAATTCACTCTGTAAACAGCGAAGCAGACGCCTTAAATGCAGATATTTTTATTATTGGAGAAACAGCCGGAGTTGATCATATAGCAAATCTCCGCAGAATTCTTACGGGATTTCTTATGGCTGCCTACAATTATAATCTGGAAGATGCTCAGACTGTTGCAACATTCATTACAGTTTACAATGCCGTTTATCGTAATGATATGGACAGTTTTTCTGCAAAATATAATCAGGATGTTTTAAATAACCTTATTCCAGAAAAAGCAGGATTAAGCAAAAACTGGGAAGAATGGGCTGGCGGTACACAAATCGTAATTCCATTAAAAAATGACACTCAGGATTCACCGGCAATTGAAACGTCCACTATAAGCGATGAAAAAGTTATAGAAGCAATGCGTAACGAACCAGATAAGGCCATTGAAGAACGCGAAAAAATGACTGAAATCAAGGAACGCGAAATAACTGAAGCAACAAAGAATGCACAGCAGGCTCAAAAAGACGCAGCACAGCAGAAAAAAGACGGAGATATTCAAGCTGCAAGACAGTCTTCTCAAACTTCTAAAGAACAACAGCAAATTGCAGATAAAAAACGTACTGAAGTTCAGACTGAAAAACAGAATATTGCAAAAGACAAGGAAGAACTTCTGGCATTACCGACTGTCGAATACGAAACGGGACTTTTTGGGGCTTACAAAAAAGGTCTGTTCAGCATAATGAATGTTAATGCGCAGAATGGAGAAATCACAAAAAAGACTTCTTCAAATATAGTTCGCAGCAACAACATGTATATGGTTCAATCCATTTCAATTGTTCAGGACGGAAAAACAACGGAATATCCTCAGATGTTTATTGCAATCTGCGGTGAAAATTCAGGCAAATCAGCCGTAAGACTATGCCTTATAGATACAGAAAGCCTTGAAATAAAAGCGGAAAGCACTGAAACTCTTTCCGATACTTCTGATTTTATAACATACAACGAAAATTTCCTTGTTGTACTTCGCGAAAAAAAGAAAAACTATGCCGCACTTTACGACAAAAATCTTAAACTTTTAGGCAGAAGTTCAATAGAAGTAAATCCAGCTTCACCATTGAATGTAACAGCTCACGGACTTTTGGTAACAACTTCAAAAGGACAACCTGCTCTGTTAAGCCTTACAGATTTAAGTCAGATATGGTAACTTAATTCGCAAAAAATACAATTCCATGATATAATGTTTCCTATTATGGAAAACACAAATAGAGAAACGTTTAAATCACGTATCGGTTTTATTATGACATCGGCAGGATGCGCCATTGGATTAGGAAATGTATGGCGATTCCCGTTCATCACAGGACAGTACGGAGGAGCTGCCTTCGTTCTTTTCTATCTTCTGTTCCTTATTATTTTAGGAATCCCGGTTATGACAATGGAATTTGCAGTTGGACGTGCAAGTGGAAAAAGCGCTTCACGTTCATTTCACGCAATTGAACCAGAAGGAAGCAAATGGCACATTTACGGACATTTTGCAATAGCAGGTAACTACATTCTTATGATGTTTTACACAACTGTTGCAGGATGGATTTTTTCTTATGTTGTAAAAAGTGCACGCGGACTTTTTAGCGGAGTAACCCCAGAACAGGTTTCTACAGTTTTTTCAAATCTTACTGCAAATCCTGGCGAACAGATTTTTTGGATGATAGTAGTTGTTGTTCTTGGATTTTTGATTTGTCTTGCAGGTCTTAAAAACGGTGTAGAAAAAGTTTCTACAATTTTAATGACAACTCTTCTTGTTCTTATGCTTATTCTTGTAGTCCGTGCAGTAACTTTGCCTGGTGCAGGTGAAGGATTAAAATTTTACCTTAAACCAGATTTTAAGAAGATGGCAGAAAACGGCATTGGAGAAGTAATATTTGCTGCCTTAGGACAGTCGCTCTTTACACTTTCGCTTGGTATCGGTTCGCTTGCAATTTTTGGAAGTTACATCGGAAAAGAAAAATCTCTTACAGGTGAATCAATCATCATCATTGCACTTGATACATTCGTTGCCCTCATGGCAGGATTCATCATCTTCCCTTCATGCTTCTCTTACGGCGTATATCCTGATGCAGGTCCTGGCTTACTTTTTGTAACGCTTCCAAACATTTTTAATTCAATGCCACTTGGACGTTTATGGGGAACAATCTTCTTTGTATTTATGGCATTTGCAGCACTTTCAACCGTAATTGCAGTTTTCGAAAACATTATTGCTGCAGGAATGGACAGACAGGGCTGGAGCCGCAAAAAGTCTGTATTCATCAACATGGCATTGATTATTGTTCTTTCTATTCCATGTGTACTTGGATTCAATGTATGGAGCAAATTCTCAATTCCAAAACTTGGCGGCGTTCTTGATTTGGAAGACTTCATTGTTTCAAACAACCTTCTTCCAATCGGTTCATTCATTTACATTTTATTCTGTACTTCCCGCTACGGCTGGGGATTTGACAACTTCTTACAGGAAGCAAACACTGGAAACGGTATAAAATTCCCTAAGGTAATGCGATTCTATTCTAAATGGATTTTGCCAATAATCTTTATTGCCGTTTGGACAATAGGATATATTCAGAAATTCTTTATGTAAGTTAAAAAAAATCAGTTTCTGCACAATGTAGAAACTGATTTTTTTTAACATCAAAACAATTTTATAATTTTAGTTACTGTAAATTTCATTTTGCTGTTATTCAGCGGAGCAAACGATTCTAAAACCAAAATTCCAGTATCTTTTACTTGACTCATCATAATTACGATTAGAAACAGAACATTGGGAATCTGCATAGTAATAACTACCACCACGGGTAACACGATTTAACCCAGATGTTGCTCCGCAAGGATTACTTACAACACCATTTCCTAATGTGTCCTTCCAATCCCAACACCATTCCCATACATTTCCACTCATATCATACAAACCAAGAGCATTAGAAGCTTTTTTCTTTACTTCATGTGTTTTATCATTACCATTACTGTTCGACCATGCAACTGGATTCAAATCAGTGTTTTCTTCGGCAGAATAATCTGTCGTGTTTGCACCAGCAAAATAATAGGAAAATTCTTCTTTTCCATAAGTTACAATTCCACCACGTGCAGCATATTCCCATTCCGCTTCAGTAGGTAATCGGTAGCCGTTTGCAGTAAAGTCACAAATTATTGTTCCACTTATACTGTTTCCGTTATGAAGCGTATAATTCCATAGAAAAGGATTTGTATTACCGTCAACACTATAACAAGGAGTAAGATTTTCAGATATGCTCTTTTTGTTACAGAAATAAATTGCATCAAACCAGCTTACACACTCCACAGGTCTGTTATCCTGAACTTCCCCAGTTTCTGGATTTGATTGGAAATGACTTGGATTACTGTTCATAACAGTCTCGTATTCCTTTTGAGTTACTTCATGGTCACACATATAGAAACTGTTTAAGATGACTGTTCTTCCTTCAATAAATGCACCTTTATAATTCTGATTATAATCTGCACTTCCGGTTACAGTTCCTCCTTCTACAAACACAAAATCTTCTCCAGGTTTCTCATATATATTTGAATCCCAATGTGCTTGAAGCAAAAGATTTCCGGACAATTCATACCCTACGGAAATTCTATCTTCTCCAATATACCATCCTTTGAATCTAGCACCTTTTGAGTATATTCTTGGAAGTTGAATGTCTGTAAGATTACCTCCTTGTTCAAAATCGACAGATTCAGGAGCTACTCCTAATGTTGTGCTATAGCTTATAGTATAAATATCATGCCATTTCGCCGTAAGCGTAACATCACTATTGACCTCATAACTGCCTGCTTCAACTTTTGCCCCACCTACATACCAGCCTTTGAAAACTTTTTTATCATAGGTAAGCTCCGGTAAACGCTTTGCAGAAATCTTACTGCCTTCAGCAATAAAGAAGCTTTCTGGAGCAGTTCCATATTCTGTAGAATAGCTTACTGTGGCATATCTTATATCACCTGGGCCATAAAACTTTTCACTGTCTGCAGTCAAAGTGTAGTAATCAATCTCGCCATTGCTCAAATAGGCAATAAAGTCGTGGTCTGCTACAAAGGCTTTTTCTTCATTATGATTATCTCCACCGTAATTTATATACCCCTGCAAAACTGTCCAATCATCTGTTTTAAGATTAATTTCTTTTGCAGCAGTTACAGCAGGTGCAACGGAATAATACATTTCTGTACTTTGCGAAAGCTCTGAGGTTACTGTTGCGCCACTGAATACCATCTTGTATTTTTTATCTGGTCCAAAAATCGGTACATATAAAACTTTGCTTGAATTATCTTTTATAGTAAAAAACTGGTTATTTCCATCAGGATAGATAATAAAGCCATTCAAAGCCTTATTATTGTTTTCTGGACTTTTTGCTGCAACGGTTATAGGAATCATTCCTTTATAAAAACGTAATGGGACATAGTCTTCCCATTCTTGTCCAGTTTTAGCATTTCTGATTATTACTGTAATTCCAGTATCTACGTATGGTTCGGTTATGTTGCCATAAGAAACATTTACATCTATATTTTTTGTGCCGTTTGCAATAAGTGTAGAAATAGTAAAGGCACTTATATTTTCGGTAGATGAGGTAACGGTTAATTTTGGATCATTAGATTTAATAGTACAGATTGAAGTTTTACAATCAACATCGCTTATATTTTTGATTGAAAGATTCATTTTATAGGATTTTGCGTTATTTCCGTAAAGATACCCGTTATTTTTTTCGCTGGCAGCAATTGTTCCTGTAATTTTGAGGTTGTAATCATCCTTACCTACAAAAGCAACGGTTCCCATGTAGTCGCCGTTATTTGTTATTGACAAATCTGGAATTGTTAATTCTTCGCCAGAAACATTAATAACAACAAACTGAGGATCATTTTCTACAGGCGCCGTAAACGTAATAATTCCTTCTGCATTACTTTCTGCAACGCTTTCGAAATTCGTATATTTCTTAGATTTTCCTTTTCCCTTTACTCCAAGTATTCCATTATTTGCTGACCTGGCTTCTGAAGTAAACCCTACAAGTTTAAGGGAATATTCAAGGTTTGTTCCGCCTTTTCTGAAATACGGAATATTGTTACAAACCATTACGCTGTCAGATTCTTTTGTAAAAGTTCCAAGTCCTGAAACTGTAAGCGTTGTATCTGTTGAAGAAGTTACTTTATTTTTTTTAGAGTCATAAACTACTTCGGTTTCCAGAACTTCCAACTGCTTTCCATTATCCATGCGTACCCAGGTACCCCAGAAAAAGGATTTGGCAGTTAAACTAGAGGAATTTTTATTGTCATCAGATGTTCCCGTGTCAGAGCCTTCTGGTGTAGTAAATTCTATATAAAAAGGACTGCTTTTATTTCCAGATGTATCTATAGAGACAAAAGCAACTCTATGTTTTTCCGAATGTTTTTTATATGTAAATCCAATTGAGTTTTTTGGAGCAAGTTTATAACCGAAATCGGCTTTAAAAACATTATTTTCGTCCACTTCGTATATACTCATTTTTGCATAATCGTTATCACTTGGATTTGTCCAGGTAAGAGTAATAGTATCAGAAGTTATCTTAACATCTACACTTGTAATCGCAGCAGGCGGGGTTGTATCTACTTCTACTATTTCATTTGGCTCTTTTACACAACCTGCAAAAAGTGTAAGACAAAAAATTGAAATAAGTAAATAAAATGACTGGTGAATTATTTTCATAAAATACTCCAAAAACAATATTTCTCCGCTGTAAATTTCTTTATATTTAAAAAATGACAAAAAATCAACTAAGTGTCAATCAATTATATTAAGCATCTTTAAATATAGCTATTTTTTCATCCATTGGCAGATTTTTTATCATAACCACCCGTCAAACGGGTGGTTTGCTCTTAGCCTATAAGGCTAAGGGTC